>DASURJ010000387.1:0-12265 GCA_036280115.1 Gemmatimonadaceae bacterium | reverse complement strand
CGCCGTCCGGGCGAGCGCGGTTCCCATCCTCTCCGGGGCCAGCGAAGCGTGGCTGGGCGGCGCACGGCCCGGTGGGGGCAATAGGAACCTCGAGTTCGCGGCGACACTCGTGAAATGGGATACCCTGACCGAGGTCGATCGGGCGCTGTTGACGGACCCGCAGACCTCGGGTGGCCTGCTCGTTGCGGTCCCCCCGTCCCGACTGGCGGACTATCTTGCACGGGTCCCGCGCGCCGTAGAGATCGGCGAGGTGCTGCCCAGGGGTGAGGCTGCGATCGTTGTCACCTGACGCGAGGGGGCGGCTGGGGTCTGGTGGTCCCCTCAGTCTTCAAAACTGATGCGACCCGACGCCGTCGGGTTGGGTGGGTTCGATTCCCACACGCTCCCGCCACGCCTCATTCTCCGAGATCGCGAGTGACCTCACGCAAGCTCGCCGTGCTGTACCGAACGCCGGTCGTGATTGCCGTCGTCGCGGGCGCCATCGCCATGCCGGGTCGCGCGAGCAGCGCGCAACGAGTCGACACGACGAGAGTCGCTCCGGCGCCATTACCCACGCTTCCGGCTATCCGCGATTCCGTGCGTCCGCCCATCTCGCCGAAGCGCGCGTTTCTCTATTCGTTTCTCGTTCCCGGCTACGGCCAATCAGTTCTCGATCGACCGATCGCGGGAGCGCTCTTTTTCGGCGCCGAGGTCACCTGGATCGCGATGGCTACCAAGGCAGCCGCCGATCTGCGATTCGCGCGGGCGCATCGGAACGACAGCCTCGTCGTGACCTATCGGTTCGACGACGACGGCAAGGTCGAGCGTGACAGCCTCGGCATGCCCGTCGTGGCGACGATCGGGCCGAATCGTTATGCGGAGGATCGCGTCGCCGCCCGGCGCAAGCACCTGGAAGACTACTACGCGCTGATCGTCGCGACGCACCTGCTGGCCGGTGCCGAGGCGTTCGTGGCGGCACAGCTGTGGGACCTTCCCGCGCGCGTTTCGATCAAGGCGCTTCCGTTCGGCGCAGCGCTCGCGGCCACCATCCGCTGGTGACGCACCGCGTGGCAGCGTAGTCCTCGTGTTGTGAGCACCGCGGCTTCACCCATCGGCGTCTTCGATTCAGGAATCGGCGGCCTGACCGTCGTTCGTGAGGTGATGCGGCAATTGCCGCGCGAGCGCGTGATCTACTTCGGCGACACCGCGCGCGTGCCGTATGGCCCGAAGAGTCCCGACACGGTTCGGCGCTACAGCCGCGAGATCGCCGCCTACCTCACGTCACAGGACGTCAAGGCCATTGTGGTGGCGTGCAACACGGCAACGGCGCACGCGCTTCCCGACCTGCAACGTGAGCATGGGATCCCGATCATCGGGGTGGTCGAACCGGGTGCGCGCGCGGCGGTCGCGGCCACACGCCGCGGAGAGCTCGGCGTCATCGGCACGGCTGGCACCATCGGGTCGGGCGCGTACGAACGGGCCATTCGGGCACTGGCGCCGGACGTCGACATCGTGGCGCGGCCGTGCCCACTGTTCGTGCCGCTCGTCGAGGAGGGATGGGTCGACACCCAGGCGACGCGCCTCATTGCACGGGAGTATCTCGGACCGCTGCAGGCCGCGGGTATCGATACGCTTGTCCTGGGGTGTACGCACTACCCGTTACTCAAGCCCATGCTCGCGCACATTCTCGGACCGGACGTCGCCCTCATCGACAGCGCGCACGAGACCGCGGCCGAAACGGCACGAGTGCTGGAATCGCGCGGGTTGTTGAACGACGCGTCGTCGACGAACGAAAGCCTAACGCATCGGTTCATCGCGTCCGACGCGGCCGATCACTTTCTGCGCCTCGGACAGCGCTTCCTCGGTTCGGCGATCGAGCGCGTCGAGACGCTGACCCTCGGCTGAGCCGTCCCACGCCATGAGTGCGATGCGCCGCTCCTCGATGCGGAGATACGTCGGCCGGGTCATCCACGAACCAGCGTTCGCGTACACCCCGCCATTCGGCGCACGCTCGAGCGCCGCGACGTGCGAGTGTCCGTAGATCAGGAGCTCGACGTCTGGGCGCGCCTCCAGCTCGGCCAGCGCCACCGCTCTCAATCCGCGCCCGCCGTCGCGCGCCTGGTACGTTCGGCTCGCGTGTGACGAGCCGGCGGCGAGTCGGCTCCCCCAATCCGGGTGCATCAGATGCCGAAACGCCCACACCGAGGCGGGATGCCGCAACACGGCGCGCAATCGCCTGTACCGGCGATCCTCGATCTCACGCAACCCGTCGCCGTGTTCGATGCGCGCCCGCCACCCCGCGAGACTTCCCGTCCATGCACCGACGTGATACTCGACGCCAACGTCTCGCCGCAGCACGTCGCCACCCCAGCAATCGTGATTGCCGGCTACCCACAGCACGGGCGTCCCGCCCTCCACGAGGTCCGCCAGCGCCGCGAGGACGCGAAACGATGTCCGCGGAATTACCGATTTCCACTCGAACCAGAACTCGAACAGATCACCGTTGATGACGACCGAGCCCGCATCCCCCGACAGGCGCCGGAGAAACGCGAGCACCTGCCGGTCGACGTCCGTCGGCGCAGCACCGAGATGCGTATCGGAAAACACGTAGCACGGCGACGGGAGCACGCGCACAGTCTAGTCGTGTGCTCGCATCTTTACAAACCAATCGGGAGCACGCACTTTCCGCCGCGATGCTCCAGCGCGGTGCCACCACACCGCATGCGCAGGATCCGGTTGCGCACACTTTGGTCGTTTCGGAGGAGTGATGGCACAGAGCGCACTTGGCCTGATCGAGACGAAAGGACTCGTCGGCGCCATTGAGGCGGCAGACGCGATGGTCAAGGCGGCGAACGTCAGACTCGTCGGTAAGGAGAAGGTTGGCGGCGGCTACGTCACCGTGATGGTCCGTGGAGATGTCGGTGCGGTGAAAGCCGCAACGGACGCCGGAGCTGCGGCCGCGGAGCGCGTGGGCGAGCTCGTGTCCGTACATGTTATCCCGCGGCCACATGCGGAGCTGGAGTCGATTCTCCCGCAAGGTTCCGCGGGTGACACCTGACCCGTGGGCGTCCGGCGCCCTCGGCCTCATCGAGACTCGTGGCCTCGTGGGCGCCATCGAGGCGACTGACGCCGGGCTGAAGGCCGCCGACGTCCGGCTGCTCGGGACCGAACGGGCAGATGCAGGGCTCGTGACCGTCAAATTCATCGGGGAAGTCGCGGCCGTGAAGGCCGCCGTCGATGCCGCCGCCGCCGCCGCCGATCGTGTCGGCCATCTCGTTTCCGCGCACGTGATTCCGCGACCGCACCCGGAAATGACCATCGTCGTCAACGACATCGATGAGGCAGCGCCTGCGGTGCCCATGCAGGGGGGACGCATCGACATCGCGACCCTCGAGAGCGCGCGGGTCGTGGACCTTCGCGCCATCGCCAGGCGCATGGACAACTTCCCGATCAAGGGCCGCGACGTTGCGCGTGCGGGCCGGGACGAGCTGCTCGCTGCCTTCCGGACACTGAACGGCTGAGCGCTGCGCGGTGGACGCCGACCTCCAGAGCGTTCAGGAAGCGCGTGCCCTCGTTGCTCGAGCCGCGACCGCACAGCGTCAGTTCGCCTCGGCGGACCAGGCCTCCGTCGATGCCGTCGTCCGCGCAATGTCCGCGGCGGCCGCGTCGAATGCCGAGCGCCTCGCTCGCGTGGCGGTGGACGAGACGGGAATGGGCGTCTACGAGCACAAGATCATCAAGAACCGCTTCGCGTCGGAGTTCCTTCTCGAATACATCCTACCTCTGCGAACGGTAGGAGTCCTCCGCGAGGATCGCGCGCGCAAGGTTCGCGAGCTCGCCGTTCCCATGGGTGTGGTCGGCGCGATCATCCCCACGACCAACCCCACGTCCACCGCCATTTACAAAGCGTTGATCTCGGTCAAGGCGCGTAACGCGGTGGTGATGTCGCCACACCCGCGCGCGACCCGCTCCGTCGTCGAAACCGCGCGCCTGCTCGACGACGCGGCGGTTCGGGCGGGGGCTCCCCCGGGCCTCGTCAACGCCATGACCGTCGCGACGATCGAGGGCACCACCGCGCTCATGCGCCATGACCTCACCGCCGTCATTCTCGCCACCGGCGGGGCGGAGATGGTGCGAGCCGTCTATGCGGCCGGCAAACCGGCGTACGGCGTTGGTCCGGGCAATGTCCCTTCGATCATCGAGCGAACGGCGAACATCGAGAAGGCGGTCGCGGATATCGTTGACGGAAAGACATTCGACGCAGGCGTGCTGTGCTCCGCAGAGAACGCCGTCATCTGCGATGCGCCGATCGAGCGCCCGGTGCGCGAGGCGTTTCGCCGGGAACGCGCCCACTTCTGCTCGCCCGAGGAAAAGCGCGCCCTCGAGCGCGTCATGATCCCGCCCACCGGACGCGGGATCAACCCGGACGTGGTCGGCAAACAGCCGCAGGCGATCGCCCGGCGCGCGGGTTTCGCGATCGCGCCGGATGCGAAGCTCATGATCGTCGACCTGTCGGCCGTCGGGCGTGACGATCCGTTGAGTCGAGAGAAACTCTGTCCGGTGCTCGGGTTCTTCGTGGAGGATGGGTGGGAGCGTTGCTGCGAGCGCGCCATCGAGCTGTTGAAGTACGGCGGACTCGGGCACTCGTTAGGCATCCACAGCCGCAGCCACGACGTGATCGACCGCTTCTTCGCGGAGAAGCCGGCCTTCCGCATCATCGTCAACTCCAACGTCGCGATCGGGGCAATCGGATACACGACGGGGTTCGCGCCGGCCATGACGCTCGGACCGGGCTCGTGGGGAGGTAGCATTACCTCGGACAACATCACACCCTTGCACCTGATCAACATCAAGCGATTGGGCGAGGAGATCCGTCCCTATATCGACCCCCTGCGAAAGGTCGCCGCTGGCCCCGCGACGTCGTCACCTGCTCCCGCGTCGTCAGACACACGACGGGACCGTACGCACGCTGAGCGTACGCCCGCGGAGCGTACGTACGGTGAGCTTGCGCCGGGCGACGTGCAGCGAATCGTCCATGAGTTCCTCGCCGACTTTCGAGCCGCGCGACGGTGACTGACGCCGAGCTCGACCGCCTCGCTGACCTCATCGCCCGGGCACTGCTCGCGCGCGAACCCGCTGCGCGGGACGGCGCGTCGCGCACCCCATGGCTCCCGTCCCCGGTTCGCCCGGTTCCGCCGGAGCGCGGCAGCGCACCACCGCCCTGGTCGGGTGCAGCGCAGGACCTGAACGACGTCGCGCCGTCGAGCGCCGATACCCCGCCACGGTTTCGTCCTTCGGGTGCCGAGCTGGCGCGCGTCGCGCGTGCCGCCGCTGCCGGAAAAGCGCCGCCGCGAGACTCACGGGCCCGCGAAGCCGAACCACGCCTAACGCGGCCGCGAGCCGCCGGGGCGCCGGCCATCGACGTCACCATCGGCGTATCGAACCGACACGTCCACCTGTCGGCCGAGCACATCGCCGTGCTCTTCGGCGGCACCCCACTCACGGTCGCGCGGCCGCTGACGCAACCGACGCAGTTCGCCGCGGGCGAGACCGTTTCGGCGGTCGGACCGAAAGGCCAGATCGAAGGTGTCCGCGTCGTCGGCCCCGCGCGCAGTCAGACACAGCTCGAAATTGCCGCGTCCGACGCCGCGCTGATCGGCATCGATGCCCCGGTCGCCGCGAGCGGCGCCCTCGAACAATCGGTCGGCGGTGTAACCCTCGTTGGCCCCGTGGGTCGAGTAGAGCTCCAGCGCGGCGTGATGATCGCGGCCCGGCACCTCCACCTGTCCGCCACCGATTCGCGACGTTGGGGGCTACGTGACGGCGACCGGCTCGACGTCCGCTGCGGCGACGGCGCGCGAGCGGCCACGTTCCACGACGTGCTCGTTCGCTCGGGCAACGGGCACGCAACCGAGCTCCATCTCGATGGCGACGAGGCGCGGGCCGTCGGAGTGCGCACCGGAGATCTGGCATCGATCGTCGCGTGGCGATCGTCCTCGACCGCAAGGCGGCCGCTCGTCACCGAGCGCGACATCCTCGAGATCGCACGGAAGGGAGGACGCGTCCCGACGAACGCGATCCTGACGCCGAGCGCTCGTGACAGGGCCAGGTCGTTAGGGTTGCTCGACCTGTGACGGCACCGCACATCAGCGAGCTGCGCGTCCGGTACTCCGAAACCGATCAGATGGGAGTGGTGTACCACGCCGAGTACCTCGTCTGGTGTGAGGTCGCTCGAACGGACTTCATCCGGGCGCACGGCCTCCCATATTCGGAGCTCGAACGTCGGGGGACGGTGCTCGCCGTTGCGGAAGCGACCATCCGGTACCACGCCCCGGCGCGCTATGATGACCTGATCCGAATCGAGACGCGCCTGAGCGACGTTCGTTCGCGCGCCATCACATTCGACTACCTGATCCGCAATGGCCAAACCGGAGCGCGGCTTGCAACGGCTCGTACACTGCTCGTCTCGCTCGATCCGTCGGGAAAGCCAGTACCGCTCCCGCCCGACGTTCGAGAGCTCATGGCCCGCAGTGCTTCCGTCGCATAGAGGGTACTACGACGGCCGCCGGGTTCACCACAGCGAGATCGCAACCTTGCCGCGAGTGTAGCGATGAGACGTGACAGGAGCGCCGGACCGGGGCCGTGGATCGTGTCGGTGGCAGCCGTCATTCTCGTGCTGGGTTGCGCCCCGCGCGCCGGATCCCTCAGAGGGACGCCAGTCCCGGCGAGATTCCCGCGCGCCGAGCTGGCCCCAGGCCACAAGCGGATGGTGTTTCGATGGGACTATGCCGATCAGGCGCTCGGCGCGCGCGGAGAAGGCGCCGCGCGCGTGGCCCCGCCGGACAGCGTTCGTCTCGACTTCTTCCTCGATGGCGGAGCCGCCGGCGGCTTCGCCATCGTCGTCGGAGATTCCATCTACACACCCGGAGGCGACCAGGTCCGCCGGTACCTTCCGCCGGTCGCACTGCTCTGGGCATCCCTCGGGAGACTTGCGGTTCCGCCCGCCGCCGACACCGTTGCCAAGGTTGACGGCAACGTTCTGCGCGCAGACATTGGGCGCGGTCCGACCTGGCGAATAGCTTTCGAGGGCGATCAACTCACGCGCGTCGAGCGAATCGTCGACGGCCGGCGGCTCGAGTGGGTGAACCGGAGCGGTTCCGAGGTGCGATACCAGCATGAACGAGCGTCGCGGTCGCTTACGCTCAGAATCACATCCACCGATGCAGCTGCACCGTTCGATCCGGACATCTGGCGTCATTAGCATCCTGGCGCTGACCGGGTGCATCTACGGCTTCTCCGGCGGCGGTTTCCCGAGTCACATCAGGACCGTCGCCGTCCTGCCGTTCGAGAATCAGACCGCAGCCGCCGAGCTGACGCTGGAGCTGTCGGACGCCCTACGGAAAGCCATGCAGTCGAGGCTTGGATTGCGCGACGCCTCCGAGGCGCGGGCCACCGCCATCGTGCGAGGAACCATCACCAAGTACGAGCCCGACGTTCCCGTCGCGTTCAGCGCTGACCCGAATCAGGCCACGAGTGCGCGTCGCAGGTTGCAGATCAGCGTCGATGTCGAGATCGTCGATCAGACGAGCGGACGGACCCTCTGGACAAGAAAGGGCCTGACGGCAGAGGGCGAGTATGCCGAGCGGGCCGAAGCCGAAGGCCGGCAACAGGCACTCGAGCGGATCGTGAACGACGTGATCGAAGGAGCGCAGTCGCAGTGGTAAGCAGGCGACGGGGGCGCACGAACTTCGGCTGCCTTCTCGGCCTGCTGTTCGCCGTCACTCTCGTCTACTTCGCGGTCAACGTCGGCGAGCCGTACCTTCGGTACTATCGCTTCCTCGATGGCATGAAACAGGAAGCGCGGTTCTCCGCTCGCTTTACGGACGAAGACATTCAGCGTCGTCTCGCCGCGCTCGCGGACTCGCTCGGGCTCCCCGAAGCCGCCGGCCGGGTCCGCGTGCGTCGGGCCTCGAACCGGATTTCCATCTCGTCGTCATACTACGAACGCGTCGAGATGCCGTTGATCGTTAGGGACATCCTGTTCACTCCGCAGGCCGATTGGACTTACTGAGTCGATTCGACCCGCGCCGCAAAGTGATGTCCTGGGCGGCACTCGTCGAGTGGCGGGAGCGCCAGCAAGGACGCGTCGTGTTCACCAACGGCGTGTTCGACCTGCTCCACCCCGGACACGTCGACGTACTCACGGGTGCGCGGCTGCGCGGCGACAGGCTCGTCGTGGGCGTGAACAGCGATGCGTCCGTGAAACGACTCAAGGGGCCTGGTCGGCCAGTCCGGGATGAGGCCGAGCGCACGTACGTGCTCGCGGCGCTCGAGTGCGTCGATGCGGTGACGGTGTTCGATCAGGACACGCCACTCGAGCTCGTCAAGGCGCTCCGGCCGGACGTCATCGTCAAAGGCGGGGACTACTCGCCGGAGACGGTCGTCGGCGCCGACATTGTTCGCGCCCGGGGCGGCGAGGTCGTGATCATTCCGCTCACTCCCGGGCACTCCACGACTTCTACCATCCAGCGTTTCCGTGACCGCTGACAGCGTGACTGACAACTCGCGCGACCCGGGCGCACTGCGCCCGGTTGCGCTGCAACGCGGCGCAGTACCGTACGCCGAGGGCTCGTGCCTCGTCTCCTTCGGGGAAACTCAGGTGCTGTGCGCCGCGTCGGTCGAGCTGAGCGTACCCGCCTGGCGGAAGGGCAGGGGTGAGGGCTGGATCACCGCCGAATACGCAATGCTGCCGCGGGCGACGCGCACCAGGACGTCGCGCGAAAGGAGCCAGCTGGGCGGGCGTACCCAGGAGATCCAGCGGCTGATCGGGCGAAGCGTCCGCGCGATGCTGGACGATTTCGCGTTCGGCGAGATCACGATTCGCGTCGACTGCGACGTCCTGCAGGCCGACGGCGGAACGCGGACCGCTGCGATTACCGGTGCGTGCGTCGCGGTCCACGACGCGTTCGGCTGGCTGGTCGCGAACCGCCATATCTCGCAATCGCCCGTGCGTCGTCGCGTCGCCGCCGTCAGCGTCGGTATCGTCGACGGGATCGCGCGTCTCGACCTCGACTATGAAATGGATGTCCGCGCCGACGTCGATATGAACGTCGTGATGAGCAGCGAGGGTCGGTTCGTCGAAGTGCAGGGCACGGGCGAACACGGAACGTTCGGCCGCGCTCAGCTCGATGAGTTGCTGCAACTCGCAACGCATGGCATCGCACTCCTCGATGCCGAACAGCGCAACGCGCTCGGCCAATGAGTGCGACCGCGCTCCTCCTCGCGACGCGCAGCGCGGGAAAGGTTCGAGAAATTGCGCCGATGTTCACCGCCGCCGGGCTGACTCTGGTATCGCTCGGGGAGCTTGGGATCGACGAGTCGGAAGAGGAAGACCAGCTCGAGTGCTACGACACCTTCGAGGATAATGCTCTCGCGAAGGCCCGTTATTTCTTCGAGGTGAGCGGCGGTATCCCGACGATCGCCGACGATTCAGGCCTCGAGGTCGACGCGCTCGGCGGTCGTCCAGGCGTGGCCAGCAAGCGGTGGTCGGGACGCACTGACTTGCGAGGCGCCGCACTCGATGCCGCGAACAACCAGACACTGATCACTGCGCTTGCGGGGCTCAACGGACCAGCAGCGCGGTACGTGTGCGTTGCCGCGTATGTGGCGGTTGGCCTCGAGCTCACTGCACGTGGGGAGACATCGGGAACGATCGTGCCGATTCCGCGCGGCACCGGTGGCTTTGGGTATGACCCCTACTTCATGTCGAGCGACCTCGGCCGAACGTTCGGTGAGGCCACCGTTCAGGAGAAGGAAGCAGTAAGTCATCGTGGCCGAGCGTTTCGTGCGTTGCTCGCGCGCATCCGGTCGGGAAGTTGACCACCCCTCCCGATCCAACTATGATTGGTCGCAGCGGGGCGTAGCGTAGCCTGGTATCGCGCCTGCTTTGGGAGCAGGAGGTCCCCGGTTCAAATCCGGGCGCCCCGACTTGTGGCGCTCGGTCGCGGAGAGCGTCGGTGCGGCTTTCCCGTTGCGCCAGTAGCTCAGCTGGATAGAGCGACAGCCTTCTAAGCTGTGGGTCGGGGGTTCGAGTCCCTCCTGGCGCGCCATCTGGTGTTCGGCGGCGTGCACGACCGAGCGACGCGGCGGGCGAGTTGCACGTGGCCCTGGAACCCCATACACGCACTCGTAGCTCAATTGGCAGAGCAGCGGACTCTTAATCCGTAGGTTGAAGGTTCGACTCCTTCCGAGTGCACTTCAAGATCGGTTGCTCGGTTGTTCACGGCCCTGACGCGATTGGCGGACAGGGCCGTGCTGCATCTATGGAGTACCACCTTCTCGGACATCTTGTCGCGTTTCGTTGCGTCGAGTGCGCTAACTGTAGCGCGGTTGCTACAGTCGAGCATCGTGTCGCATGGGGTTGAACGTTGGCTTGGCGGCGATCCCGATTGGCCGTGTTGGGTGATTCTCGAACGAGACACGGCTCAGCGCCATACTTCGACAAGGGTCTGCATGTGCCTGGCATTTGCGCGCTTAGAGCGTCTCGAATCGCCGTGGGGCGGCAGCGCGCTGGACTTACTCGAGCTTCACGTGAATCACCATTGTGCTCTAGCGCACGAGCCCGGCACGGTCGCTGCCGTTCTGCCGGCCGAGCCTGCCATTGGAACTACACGACGTGCGCAACCTGATCGCTCCGCTAATACTCACCGTAGCCCTAGCGCTCCCGGTTGAGGACCTCGCTGCCCAGCGGCGCCCGAGGTCCGTCAACCGAAACACAGCGGCATGTCGATGTGGACCCGAGGGGAAACCACGGCGCCCACGCTTTCTCCTGCCCGTTGCCGGAGGGATCGGGTTCCTGCCTGTCGCTCTTGCCGCACGCGACAGTCAGCCTGCCACGCTCGGTTTGCCCGCGCTCGTCGACATCCGCGACACCTCGCCGCGCAACGCGGTCGAAGGGGAGCGACAGCTCGCGCTCGGTGCGCTCGCACCAGATACGGCGACTTCGCTTCCGACGTTCATGGCGGTTGCCCTCTTGCTGACCGTCTCCGGGGCATATCTGATTCTTCCTCGACGCCGACGTCGCGCCCGCTCCTTGTGGAATCGCGGGGCGAGGCACGGCCGATGGAGAATCCGCACCGTCTACCGCCGCCGAGCCGGATCAGCCGTGGTCACCTGCGGCGGACTTCTCCTGTTGCTTGGCTCTCTCGAGTATGCCGAGGGGGCGCAGGCGCAACGGCGTGCTCGTGCGGCATGGTTCGCGGGTGACAGCGCCAACAGTTCGCGTCGAGTCGGCGAGATGACGGGGATTACGGCGGCCTCTGGCGGACACGCGAGCTCTGCGGTCCACCTTCCCGCTTTCGCAGCGAGCGCGGAATCGCTGGTTCGAGGTGCGCCGGTGTCGCGTCTGCTCATCCCCGATATCGATCTGGACGAGATTGTTGTGGAGGGCGTAGGGCCAGTCGATTTGAACGCGGGGCCGGGGCACTTTCCGGGGAGTGCGCTTCCTGGTGAGGAAGGCAACGCGATCATCTCGGCGCACCGTGACCGTCACTTTCGGCGTATGGGAGAGGTCGAGCTCGGTACGCGGATTCGGACGGAAACTCGTGGCGGTGTGGCGGAGTGGGTTGTGACCGAGCGGCGCGTGGTGTCGCGCGACACGCCGGCGCTCTTTCACGAGTCTGAGGCGACCTTGACGCTCACGACGTGCTGGCCGTTGCGGTATTTTGGGCCGGCGCCGGATCGATTGATTGTGGTCGCGAAGCGGGTGTCGTGACGCGGTAGGGAGGGGGTTGAATCCGGGGTCGTGGCTGACTAGAATGCGAGTCCGCCAGGGAACTGGTGGATATCGGAGGCGGTAACCTGGGCGGGCCTTCGGGCCCGTTTTTGTTTGTGATTGGGAGCAAGGTGGGTGGCTTCCGATGTTGACAAACTGGTGTAGATTGAGTAGAATGTAAGGCTGTCGCTGAGGCGACATATAGCTGTTTGATAATCGAGCTTGAGATCGCAAGAGTGTGCGAGGCGAACTCGTCGATCCGGGGCCGATCAGGGCTTCGGGGAGAGTTTAGACCTGATCATTCTGAGTGATTCGGACGCGCTGTCGAGCAGGACAGAACAGCGCGACAGCCGTTCGGAGAGCCATTGAGCATTGAATTCTCTTGGAGAGTTTGATCCTGGCTCAGGACGAACGCTGGCGGCGTGCTTAACACATGCAAGTCGAGGGCGGGGAGCAATCCCCGACCGGCGAACGGGTGCGTAACACGTGAGCGACCTGCCCCTCCGCGGGGGA
>DASURJ010000386.1:0-7395 GCA_036280115.1 Gemmatimonadaceae bacterium | reverse complement strand
GCGAGTTCGACCTCGCGTCCACGACGGCCGATCAGGTTTACGGCGGGGTCGATTCCGAGAACGCGATCGCCGACGCGGCCATCGCGGCGACGGCTGGACTGGTGCTGTACTACGGCGACCGTGTCATCAGTGGTCAGTACTACTCGACGTGTGGCGGCTCGACGGCCGAGGCGAGTGAGCTCTGGCGCTCACGCGACGAGCCGTACCTCACGCGCGTGAGTGACCGGATCGGGAGCACCGATCGCTACTATTGCGACATCGCTCCGCGCTTTCGGTGGGATCGGAGCTGGTCTGCTGATACGCTTGCGACCGTGATCGAGCGGTACCTGCGCGCGTACGCCAAAGCGCCGACTCGTTCGCTGGGTCACGTGCGCGGCGTCGCCGTCGAGCGAAATACGGCATCCGGCCGCGTCGCGACGCTGCGGTTCGACATGGACGGCGGAACGTACCGCGTGCACGGGAACGATATTCGTAACGTGCTCCGCTCGCCCGGTGGCGAGCCCCTCAACAGTACGTATTTTTCGGCCGACGTCGTGACCGGCGCCGACGGACGCCTGGCGCGTCTGACGGTTCGTGGGCTCGGCTACGGCCATGGCGTCGGTATGTGTCAGTGGGGCGCCATTGGTCGCGCGCGAGCGGGTCAGGACTTCCGCACCATCCTCCGCACGTACTACCCCGGAACCCGTGTCGCGCGCGCGTACTGACCTCCGTATTGCCCTCACGTCGGTGTCCCTCGTCGCGGCCGGTTTCGCGACCCCGCTCGGCGCCCAAGCGCAGGGATCGTGGCTCGAGCGACTCGGGATCGACAAGCTGCGCTTCACGGCCCTGGGTGCGCAGGTGGGCCGCGTGAACCCCTACGGCATCGAGCCGACCACCTCGTGGTCGCTGCAGGCCGATTACGGAGAGATCGCGCCGGCGTGGCGGGTGTATTTCCACGCCACGTACTGGGGCTCGCGCTTCCGCGACCGCAACGTGCGCGCGTACGCGGATTCACTTCGCAACGCCATTTCCGACCCCACGGGCGACGCGCGCGTCGTCATCGGGGATATCACCGTCTCGGACATTGTCCTCGGCGCGGATGTGCGCCGAACGTACTTTCCGAGCGGGTGGATGCGCCCCTACCTCGGTGGCGGGATCGCGACGCACGTCGTGAACGCCGATGGACGTCTCATCGATGGTACGTTCGTCGAGCGCGCGACGGATGTGATCGCGGTCGGCGTTGCGGGCACGGCCGGCGTGGACATTCGCATTCTCCGCCACATCGCGCTGGACGCGCAGGCGCGCTACGATTTCCTGAGCCTCGCGCGCTTCGGCTCGCTTCGAGTCGGCGCGAGCTACTACTTCGACACCCCGGCCTCTCGCACTCGATGAAGCCAAACACTCGCGTCGGCGTGGTTGGCGCCGGGGCCATCGCGCAGCTCGCCCACCTCCCGCTGCTCTCGAAGATGCGCGGCGCCGAGCTGGTCGCGCTCTGCGACAACGATCGGCCCAAGGCACGCGCGCTCGCCGATCGCTTCGACGTTCCAGACGTGTTCACCGACATCGAGGACCTCCTCGAGTTCGATGAGCTGGATGCTGTGGTCGTGGCGACGCCGAACCACCTGCACGAACCGCACGTGCTCGCGGCGCTCGCCGCCAAGGTCCACGTGCTGTGCGAGCGTCCGTTGTCGCTCACGGCCCGGGGCGTCGAGCGCATTCTCGCCGCGGCGCATCGCGCGAACCGCAAGGTGTTCGTGGCGAACAATCATCGGTTCCGCTCGGACGTCCAGGCGCTCGATCGCTTCCTCCGCGGCGGCGAGCTCGGCAAGCTGACCGGGATTCGCGCTGGGGTGTACCAACCACGCATGAAGCCGGAGGGGTGGCGCGCACGGCGCGCCGAAGCAGGCGGCGGAGCCTTCTTCGACCAGGGCCTGCCGATGGTGGACCTCGCGATGTGGCTCGCGGACTACCCGGCGCCGTCGCGCGTGTGGGCGCACATGGACCGGCCGCGGGGAGCGAACGTCGAGGACTCGGCGCTCGTGACACTGGAATGCGAGTCGGGCGTGGCGTTCACGTTCGACATCTCGTGGGCGTACGTCGGCTACGAGGAGCGATGGTGGTTCGAGACACTGTCGTCGCGCGGGAGCTCGCGCCTGGCCCCGTTGCGAGTGGTGAAGGAGTTGAACGGCAAGCCGACCGACGTTTCGCCGGGCGGTGCGGCGGCGCGCGAGAGCTCGTTCAATCAGTCGTACCGTGCGGAGCTCGCGCACTTCCTGTCGGTGCTGCGCGACGAAACCCCGTACGAGGCGCCGACCGACCAGGTGATCCTGCACAAGGTGGTCGAGGCCGCGTACCGCTCCGCGGATGAAGGCAAAGAGGTGAAGCTGTGAGGGCGTTGATCGTAGCACTGAGTTTGGTCATGGCCGGCGAGCTTGTGGCTCGGGCGTCGGGCACCGGTGGCGTTCAACCAGCGCTGGTCGCTGTTAGCTGGCACTGGTTGCTGCAGGGTGAACAGCCTGCCGGGACGGTGGCCCCAGGCGCAGCCACCCCTCGATTCTCGATTCCCGATTCCCGATTCCCGACGCCAGGCTCCGAGCTCACCGTGTACCTCATGACGATGGGCCATGGCGACGAGATCTGGGAACGGTTCGGGCATAACGCGATTCGCATCGTGGACGCCGCGCGCGGCACCGACAGCGTCTACAACTGGGGCACGTTCGACTTCCATCAGCCGAACTTCCTGCAGCGGTTCATGACCGGGAACACGCTGTACTGGATGCAGGGTGACGGGATCGCCGAGGAACTGGAGAAGTATCGCTATCTGAACCGCTCGGTCTGGGCGCAGGAGCTGAACCTGACGCCCGCGGAGCGCGTGGCCGTTCGCGACTTCATCGCGTGGAATGCGCTCCCGGAGAACCGCTACTACCGGTACGACTACTACCTCGACAACTGCTCCACGCGCGTGCGTGATCTGATCGATCGAGTCGTCGGGGGCCAGCTGGGGACGGCGTCGAAGGGCCACCCAACGAACACGACCTACCGATTCCATACCCAGCGGCTACTGCAGTTCGACCGCGCGGTGGCAGCCGGGACGAACGTCGGTCTGGGCGAGGTGGCGGACCGTCCGATCAGTGCGTGGGAGGAGATGTTTCTACCGGCGCGCCTCCAGGCGCACGTCCGCGACGTGCAGCTGACGAACGCTGACGGCTCGACGAGGCCGCTCGTGAACGGCGAGCAGCAGCTCTTCGCAGCGCAGCGTGGGCCGGAGCCATCCGCGCCGCCTGACCACACGCTGATCTACCTCGCGACGGGTCTCGTGATTGCGGCCGGTATTGCAGTGTTGACGCGTGCAGCCAGCGGAGGCCGCCGGGCCGCCCGGATCGCGCTCGCGACACTCTCGACCACGTGGGCCGCGCTCACCGGCCTTCTCGGCGTCATTCTCATCGTGGGGTGGACCGCGACCCGGCACGTCTTCATGGCGTGGAACGAGAACATGCTGCAGTTCGAGCCGCTCTCGTTAGGGCTCGCCGTCGTCCTGCCGCTCGCGATCATGCGGGGGCGGGCGGTAGACGCCGCCCGCCGGTTGTCGGGCGTCGTCGCGCTCGTGGCGCTGGTCGGCTTCGTGATGCAGGTCCTGCCGGGCGTGGACCAGGTGAACGGCGCCGTGATCGCACTCGCGCTGCCCGTTCACCTCGCGCTCGCCTGGTCGATGCGAGCGCTGCGCCCGGCCGCCGCGACGAGTCCCACGGCGCCCGCGGCTGCGCGCGCCGTGGTCTCGCGATCCGCGGCGTGAGCGGGCTCTCGGTCGGCGTCGACGTCGGCGGCACGTTCACCGACCTCGTCGCCATCGCGCCCGACGGCTCCGTCTCATCGCTCAAGGTCTCGAGCACGCCCACCGATCAGAGCGAGGGCGTCGAAACCGCGCTCGAGCGGCTGCCACGCCACGGCACGCCGGTTTCGGCCATCATCCACGGGACAACGGTCGTCACCAACATGCTGCTCGAGCGCACGGGTTCACGAGTCGTGCTCTGCGCAACGGCCGGCGCCTCCGACCTGCTGGAGCTCCGGCGCCAGGATCGCTGCGCGCTGTACGACCTGAGCGCGCATCACCCGCCGCCGCTTGTACCGGCCGAGCGTGTCGTTGCCGTGGACGAACGGGTAGCACCCGACGCGATACCACGGCCACTCACCCCCGCCGGCGCGGCCGAGGTGGCGAAGCGCGTCGCGGCGCTGAACCCCGAGGTCGTGGCCGTCTCGTTGCTCCACGCCTACGCCGATCCGTCGCACGAGCAGTTGCTCGCCGACGCCCTGCGCCAGGAGTTGTGCGTGGGCCGTTCGGGGACACACGGCGCCGGGGAGCGAGACGTGGTGTGCTCGTCCGACGTGTTACCGGAGATCCGGGAGTACGAGCGGACGGCGACAACTGTGTGCGAAGCGTACGTGCGCCCGGGCGTTGGTCGCTACGTCGCGCGCCTCGCGTCACGCCTCGCGGCCGCCGGCCTCCCCGCGCCGAGCGTCATGTCATCGAGCGGTGGAACGGCGGCCGCGTCCGATGCGGCACTGCGGGGTGCGTCACTCGCGCTGTCGGGACCGGCGGGAGGGGTCACGGGAGCGGCCTTCGTCGCCAGCACGTTAGGCATCGAGCGCGCGCTGACCATTGACATTGGCGGCACGAGCGCCGACGTCGGGCTCGTGCTTCACGGCGAGCCCCTGCTCGAGGTCGGCGGGGCCGTGGCGGGCGTTCCGATCGCGCTGCCGCGCGTTCTCGTGGAGACGGTGTCCGCCGGCGGCGGAAGCCTCGCCTGGATCGACGACGGTGGGGCGCTTCGTGTCGGTCCACGGAGTGCTGGCGCGCGACCGGGACCGGTCGCGTTTCGGCGCGGTGGCACGCAGCCGACTGTCACCGACGCCCACATTGCCCTCGGCAATATTGCCGCGAGTCGCATGAGCGACGGCGTGGAGCTGGACGTGCGGGGCGCGGTCCACGCCATCGACGCCCTCGCGGCGCGCCTCGACGCCACGCGCGAAGCCACGGCGGCCGCGATCGTGGCGATCGCGGACGCGGCAATGGCGCGAGCGCTTCGCCGCGTGAGCGTGGAGCGTGGCATCGACCCGCGTGATTGTGTGCTCGTTGCGTTCGGGGGCGGCGGACCGCTACACGCGTGCGGTCTCGCCGAGGCCCTGAACGTGGGGCGAGTGGTCGTGCCACCGAGCGCTGGCGTTCTGAGCGCGCTCGGGCTTGCCATTGCCCCTCGACGGTACGGGGCCGCGGCGAGCATGATGCGTTCCGTGGATGCGCTGTCCGCGGCAGAATTGCACCACGCATCGGCCGCCCTCGCCGAGCGCGCGACACAGGCGCATTCGGCGACCGACGTCGCCGCAGGCCTCGTCGTGCGGCACACGGCGCGAGTACGCTATGTGGGGCAGGGCCACGAGCTCGATGTCGAGTACGACCCGGCGGGCGGCGTCGGCGCCCTGGCCGACCGCTTCGGGGCTCTGCATCGCGAGCGGTATCGCTTCACACTCGAGCGCCCTGTCGAAGTGGTGAGCGTCCGATGCACCGCGTCGAGCTCGGCTCGTGGCGTTCGGCTGGAGCGTCAGGGAAGCTCCGCGTGGAGCGATACGCATCGCATCGATGACGGCGGCGAGCTGTCGGCGTCCGTGCGAGGCCGAGCCACGATCGGGCTCGCCGACGCGGCGCTGCTCGTCGCGTCCGGCTGGCACGCGCGCGCGCTCGAGATTGGCGGATGGTTGCTCGAGAGGGAATCGTGACCGCCGCGCCGGCGAGTGGTGCCGACGCCCTCGGCCTGATGGTGAGGTCGAATGCCGTCGCGATGATCGCGGAAGAGATGGGCGCGGTGCTCGAGCGGGGTGCCCTGTCGCCGAACATCCGAGAGCGGCGCGACGCGTCCGCCGCGCTGTTCGACGCACGCGGCCGGATGGTCGCGCAAGCGGCACATATCCCCGTGCATCTCGGCGCCATGCCCGAGTCGGTCCGCGCGGTCATGGCGCATGGTCCCGAGCCGGGCGACGTGTTTCTCCTGAACGATCCCTTCGCCGGCGGTTCCCACCTTCCTGATCTCACGATGGTGGAAGCCATCGGGAAAGGCGATCGGGTCGTCGGGTTCGCGGCCGTCAGAGCGCATCACGCCGACGTCGGGGGCATGAGTCCCGGGAGCATGCCACAGGGGGCAACCGAGCTCTTTCAGGAAGGGTTGATCGTGCCGCCGGTTCGCATCGTCCGTCGGGGCATTGCGGTGGACGACGTGATGCGCCTCGTCCTCGCGAACGTTCGCACCCCAGAGGAGCGGCGCGGAGACCTCGCCGCGCAACGGGCCGCGTGTGCGGCGGGGCGCGATGGCTGGCTCGCCCTGCGGGAGCGCGAGGGAGGGGACCGCCTCGACCGCGCTTACGACGCGCTCCTCGACTACACCGCTCGGCGCGCCCGGGCGCAGGTCGCGAAGCTGGGTGCCATCCGCGGCGTGGCCAGGGACGCGCTCGAGGGCGACGGCGTGAGCGATGATGACGTTCCCGTCGTCGTCGCCGTGTCGGTGCACGGTGATGCCTTGCGGCTCGACTTCACCGGTACCGCACCGGCGGTTCGTGGCAACGTGAACTGTCCGCGATCCGTGACCCGCGCCGCCGCGGTCTTCGTGCTGCGAACGCTGCTCGAGGATGACGTCCCGACGAACGACGGCATCGCCGACGCGCTCGACCTCGTGATTCCTGCCGGCTCGGCGATCGATGCCAGGTGGCCGTCCGCCGTCGCGGCCGGGAACGTCGAGATGTCGCAGCGACTCACGGACACGATCTTCGCCGCCCTCGGCGACGCGGGTGTTCCGGTGCCGGCGCAGGGGCAGGGAACGATGAACAACATCACGTTCGGCGGCGCCGGCTGGACGTTTTACGAGACGTTAGGCGGCGGCCAGGGGGCTGGGCCGCGCGGACCCGGCCCCAGCGCCGTGCACGTCGGCATGAGCAACACCCGAAACACTCCCATCGAGTCGCTGGAACGTGCGTATCCGATCCGAATCGACGAGTACGCGATCCGCCGCGGCTCCGGCGGTGCGGGGCTCCACCGGGGCGGCGACGGGGTGATTCGGCGCTACCGCGTGCTCGAGCGCTGTACGGTCACGCTGCTGACGGAACGCCGGCGCCGGGCCCCCGCGGGCACCGCAGGCGGTGCGGAGGGTGCGCCCGGAGAGAACCTGCTGAACGGTCGGCCCCTCCCGGCGAAGTGCCGCGTGGAGCTGCAGCCGGGCGACGTGGTAACGGTGAAAACGCCCGGCGGCGGCGGTTGGGGCCGCACTGATGCTTTAGGGTGAGTTGGCGCTGCGTGCTGGCGCTGCGTGCTGGCGCTGCGTGCTGGCGCTGCGTGCTGGCGCTGCGTGCTGGCGCTGCGTGCTGGCGCTGCGT
>DASURJ010000385.1:0-13158 GCA_036280115.1 Gemmatimonadaceae bacterium | reverse complement strand
AGCGCACCGGCCCGGTTCCCCGCGGCCTCGAGCGCGCGCATGAGGCGGAGCGCCACGCGCGAGTCGAGTACGTCCTGCGCCGCCCGTGTCTTCCACCACTCCGCCGCGCCGCGGAAGTCCCGCTCCCGCTCGGCGCCCTCGGCGAGCGACTCGAGCGCGCGCGCGTAAACCGTCGCGAGCCGCTCCCGTTCACGGGTCGCCCACCGCTCGAACTCCAGCGTGTCCGCCAGGAAAAAGCCGTCGAGGAAGGGTCCCGTGTAGAGCGCGACTGCCCGCGCGAGCTCGCCGCGGGCGAGCGTGTCTTCGAAGTCGCGCACGTCGCAGCGCACCCTGGCAACGTCGAGGCGTACCACGTCCCCAGCGCCGATCAACGCGTTCTCCCCCAATGCCTGGCGGAGCATGTAGAGGGAGTTGGAGAGCAGGTGACGTCCTCGCTCCTCGTCCACCTCCGGCCAGAGGTAGGCCGTCAGCTTGTCCCTCGTGACCCCGCTACCGCCTGACGAGGCCAGGAGTGCGAGCAGCGCCAGGCGGTGCCGCTGAGCCGCGCGACCGGTCAGCGCACCAGCCGGCCCCTCGAGCGAGGCGCCTCCGAAGAGCTTGAGGGAGAACAGCTTGGAATGCGGGAGAAACGGGTGACGGACGCGGGAGAGCGGGGTGACGAGCGAGCCTAATATGCCGCCCGTCGACGGTTCGGGCCACGACCCAACTGCCGGAGCGCGGGGCTCCGGCGGACCCGGACGCAGAGGCGTCTCCGATGGGGCACGGCCCCAGCCAGCGCGCTCGTCGACGACTCACATGGAGGAGAAGGCTCATGCGTGGTTCACGGATAACGAGCGCACTGCTGATCGCCGGGGCATTCGCCGCGGGCTGCAACGACGACTCACCAACCTCGGCGAACGCGCGTTCAGGTGGTGCTGCCGCCGGGAACGTCGCTCCGCCGCTGCCGATCGCCAGCGAGTTGCTGACGCAACGCCATCAGTTCACCGACGACGTCTCGGTACAGGTTCGACTGAAGCCCAGCGGCCGATCGCGTGAGGTCATCAACATCGACGATCCATCGCGGATGGCCGTGGTCAGATTCACGATCCAGCCCGGGGTGCGGTTCCCGTGGCACTCCCACCCCGGATTGGTCATGGTCGCGGTGACGAAGGGCGATTTGGTTTTCGTCTACGGGGACGACTGCGTCCAGCGCCAGTATCCGGCCGGAACGGCGTTCATCGACCCCGGCTTCGGCAACGTGCACTACGCGTTCAACCCGACGGGCGGCGAGCTGGTCATCGTCGCCACCTTCCTCGGCGTACCGGACGCGCCGGCGGCGTTGACGAACCCCGTGTCGTCCACCGAGGCAGTCGCCCTCGACGCGAAGTGCGGAGCCGCCACCGCGGCGGTGCACGGCCACTAGGCCCCAAGTCGTCGGCTCCGCTGCCACCGGCGTAGCAGCGGAGCCGCCGGCAGATTCATCTGGCTCCCGGATCGTTCTCCATCTCGGATGCTGCCGAAGCGGTCGAGTGGCGCCCCGTAGAGGGGACGCTTCCCGTTCTCGGGCTCCTACGGCTGGTTCAGATCCCGTCCGGGTGTGGCGTCTCCTGCACTGGTAGCGTCGAGGCGCGTGGTTCGTCGCTCGACTTGCTACCGTGCTTCGACGAGCCGGAACCTCAGCCCGTTCAGCCGAGAGGGGTCGATTGTCGCTTCGCCCGGTACATCAGCACCGAGAAGTCCCTTCTCTCGCAGGAAGGTTCTTGCCCGCTGCAATGACGCGACACGGATGACGAGTTCCTGAACCGATGTCCTTTCGGCCGGTACGAGACGTATTGCCGGGCCGTCGCCGATCTGCCACACGTCCGACTCTGATGCCGCCATGGGGGCGAGCAGCCTCCGCCAGAGCGCGCGGGCGCCATCGAGATCGTGGGTACCGATGACGATCTCCGTCAGTGCGTCGACGCCGAGCGGTCCGCCCTGCTTCGCGATCAGCTCGCGTCGGAGACGGGCACGGCGTTCGGCGACGTTCACGTACGTCGGGCTGTACTCGCTCACGAAGATGTGCACCGTCGCATCGGCGGGGTCGTCCGAATCCGAGAACTGACGCAGCGTCGCGTTCGTCCACAGGGTGGTCGCGGATCCGTCAGGTGCTCTCGAGACTACGGGGCGAAGCGGACCGTACGAAATGCCACGCCGGTCCATTTCGCTGAGAAATGCCCGCAACTCGGTCGGCTCGAATGCGAACCCGAGCAATCGTTGCCGGTTGTCCGTCTGTCCCGGAAACCGAATGGCTTCGACGTTGACGTTCCCGAAGCTGACACCTCCTGTGGTGACACCCACGCGCGGACTCAGGAGTGGCCATGCCACCGGCAGCTGCAGGACGTCGGTGAAGAACTCGAGCAGCTCTTTGGGATCGCCGGTACGGATCATCACGTGATCGACCTGACGGATCGGCGATGCAGCTTCCACCACCTGAGCGCGAGTGGGAGAAGCGGTGACCGAGATGATCGCCGCGATGAAGAGGCGTCGAGTGCTTTGCATGCGGCCCATCATGAAGAAGGTAGGTGTGATCCGTCGGAGGGCGCTAGTGACGACGTGACCCTTGTATATGCTGCTCGCCGATACCAGCGCGCTGCTCGAGCGCGCGAGCGACGCCACGACGTTCGCCGCAGCCGAAATAACGTTAGGCGGCACCGACACGCGCTGCATCGAGGAATACGGGGCGGAAGATGGCGTAACCGATCCAGCGCCTCCGGCGTGACTTCCGCCGGGCCGAACGACATATTGGCACCGCGGTCCGACAGCGGCCCGCTTCCCGCGAGTCCGCCCAACAATGACGCTGGCGCGCCCCACGATCCGATTCCGCATGGCCGGCCCCGGGGATGGGGCCAGCGCCGCGCAGACTGACCTGGCGGAGGAGTTGCAGCGCCGCCTGCGGCTGCTGCAGGTGATCGGCCTTCCCGTCATCGCTCTCATCCTCCTGTCGCAGCTTGCCGCGTTCAGGAGGGCGGGCGTGAAGAACCCGTTCGCTGCCGTGTGGGCGCTCAACGGCACGCCGGAGATACTGGTCGGGTTAGTGGGCAGCGTGGTCCTGTTCACCATCCTGGCGCCACAGCGTCGCTGGTCCATGCGCGGGCTGCGGGTGATCGAGGCCTACGTGATCGCCGCGTCCTTTGTCGGTATGATCAGGATCGTGCTGGCCGACATACCAGGCTCGATTGCCGAGGGGTCGCTGTCGCTCGCCCCGGTGAACACTGCGTTCGCCCACACCGGCCGATTCGCCGTGTTGATCGTGGGGTTTGCGGTCCTGCTGCCGGCCACACGGCGCCACGCCATCATGCGCACTGCAGCCATGGTCATCGGTGCGGCGCTGCCGCCGCTGATCGTTCTCCCGCGGTATCCCACTGCCGTCCCGCAGATCGAGGCATACATCGGCTCGTACATCGCCATGTTGCTCACCTGGGCGGTGCTCGCGATGTACGGTGCGTATCGCATTGCCGTCTTTCGCGAAGATGCGAGCGAGGCGCGTCGCCTGGGGCAGTACGTGCTGCGCGACCGCATCGGCACTGGCGGGATGGGCGAGGTGTACCGCGCCGAGCACCGGTTCCTGCGCCGGCCGTGTGCGGTGAAGCTGATCCGCCCCGAGCAGGCCGGCGACGCTGCGAGCCTTGCCCGGTTCGAGCGCGAGGTGCAGGCGACGGCGGCGCTCGCGCATCCGGGCATCGTGCAGATCTACGATTACGGCCGCGCCGACGACGGCACGTTTTACTACGTGATGGAGTACCTCGAGGGCCGGCCGCTCGATCGAGTCGTCGCCGAGGAGGGTGCGCTCGCGCCGGCGCGCGCCGTGGAGATCCTGCGGCAACTCTGCGATGCGCTTGGCGAGGCGCACGACCGCGGATTGATCCACCGCGATCTCAAACCGAACAACGTGCTGCTCGGCCCCCGCGGGCGGAGGGCGGAGGATGTCGCCAAGCTGCTCGATTTCGGCCTGGTGGCGACTGCTCACGACGGCGACGCTACGCCCGAACGGTCGGACGCGACGCGCCTGACGCAGGCCGGCACGATCGTTGGAACCCCCGAGTACATGAGCCCCGAGCAGTGTGGTGGGGAAGAGCGCGTCGGTGTCGAGAGCGACATCTACTCGCTCGCCGCGCTCGGCTACTTTCTGATGAGTGGCCGATCGCCGTTCGCGGGGCGCGGCGCGGTCCAGATGCTCGTCGCGCACATGCACGAGGTGCCGATGCCGCTGCACGAGGTTCGGCCGGAGGTGCCGTTGGCACTCAGCGCCGTCATCGCCCGCGCGCTCGCCAAGTCACCGGCCGATCGCTATCCGACCGCCGATGCCTTCGCCGAAGCGCTTGGGCAGCATCGTGCTTTCGGTGAGCAGTTGTCTCGCGAGCAGGCCGCGCTTCGCGCCTAACGCGGTGCGGTCGCCACGGCGCGTGTCGCTCGCTGAACGAAGCGATGCGGGCCGCGCTCGCGGGTGCAACGCCTGGCCGTTACTGCAGCACGACCGAGCGGATCCAGGCTCCCTCGGCGATGGACAGGCTGCGGAGGGCGCGCAGCAGCTCCGCCTGGTGCCTAACGCTGCGCCCGTGGCCCTCGAAGACGAACGGGAGCATCCGCGGTCGCTCCAGCACGGCACGAACGACGTAGTCGGGGACCTCGACGGTAGCGTCAGCGAGGTCGATGTGTGCGCGCGCACCCGCGATGTCGACGGTGCACTCGCTCGTGAGCGAGCCCGTCCACCCGCTGTGGTAGGTTGCGGCATCGGGACGCACGACGATCGTGGATTTGTCGGCGCCAAGCCATCGGTGGATGCCGTGACTCGCTACGCGAGCGGTGTCGATCGGCGTGAAGTCCGCCGGGAGCGTCAGGGACACCGCGCCGGACTGCACCGCGGTGAGCTCGACGCTCGCTGCGGGCTCATCACACGCGTGCGGCGGGTGCTCGGCGACCGCGGGCGCAGAAGGTTCCGCAGCCAGCGCTCGCTGTGCCGCGGCGTCGGCGAACGCAAACGTCAGGCTGTCGGAGGCCAACGCGGCACGCGCGAGCTCCTGCGGGTTCGGTGTACACGCTTGCGCGATGAGGAGCAGGGCCAGTACGCGGCCACCAACGGCGCTCATTGACCGAGCCCTGCGAGGGCGGCACATGGTTGCGGCGAGTAGTTCCCGCGCATGGTCTCCCCGCCCCTGAACCGGCCGGCAAAGGCGAGAAGCCCGGTCACGACCATCCCCGGTCGGGCCACCGACCGCTTGCCGCCATAGTCGTTCGTAAGAGCGATCCCGCCGAAGCGCAACGGTGTTTGCCAGTACCGAACCTCCCGATACGTACCGGGCTGACTCAACGACAGGACTGGGACGAGTTGCCTGGGAGTTATCCTCAGTGCGGGCGGATGACGTACCAGGCTTCCTGGTGCGGTCGAAAGAACACCCAGCCGGTGTCGGTGAGATGCGCGTCGTCCTCCGCCATCACGGCGTCCCCCGTCCCCCGTCCCCCGTCCCCGCCCCCCGACTTACCTGACCCTCGACCCTCCGTCCTCGCCAGCCGACGTCGTGAGTCGGATCAGATCCGTCCCGTCGTCCGCCATCGAAAACAGCTCCACGTCACCGTTGGTGCTCGGGCGGAACGACATGAAGTGTATCCTGCCGCTTCGCGACCACGACGGCGCGCGGCTGCACCACGCGGACGCCGGGTCGTTAGGTGCCTTCGGCGTCAGGTTCGTCTGGTCGCTGCCGTCCGCGTTCATCAGGAACACCGCGCAGTAGCCCTCGCGCAGACTCATGAACGCGATCCGCTGGCCGTCTGGAGACCACGCCGGCATCTGATCGATCGTCGCGGGGAGAACGGTCAGCCGCTCAACGTTCTCCTCCACACCGGCCGCGTCGGCGACGTAGACATCGTTGCCTCTTCGGAACGCGAGGCGCTTGCCATTCGGCGACCAATCCGGCCACTGGTCGAGAACGGGGCTCGCCGTGATCGCACGTAACCCACTGCCGTCGGCACTGATGACGTAGATGTCGTAGTTGCCCGCGCGATTGCTGTGAAACGCGATCTCTCGCCCATTCGGCGACCAGCGTGGCCAGTTGTCGTCGGCCGGACTATTGCTGACGTTCGTGACCGTCCCGTCGCGAAGGTCCAGCACGTAGATCTCGTTGTTTCCCGATCGGTTCGACGCGAAGGCAACGTATCGGCCATTGGTCGACAGGTCGGGCCACAGATCGTTTCCGGCACCGCTGGTAATCTGCGTGACGTCGCTCCCGTCCGCGTTCATCGTGTAGATCTTTGCCAGCGTACCACCGCGCCTGCTATAAAAGACCACGCTGCCCGGCGGCCCGCCGCCATGCTCGCCGACGGCGAATGCGACACGCTCGTCGGGCGTCACCGCAATGGGGCCTGTTGTCGGACGGCTATCACACGCAACGGCGGCAGGGACGACCAGAGCCGTCCACAAGAAGGAGCGCACTCGCATACGCCAGCCTCTCTCCAGGTGGGTTCGTAGGACCGACGTTCGTCGGCCCCCTACACTGGAACGCGAGAAGTGCGTGAATCCGGGGCCACCGAGCGACCGGGTGGCGTATCGGCCCTGAATGCCCGGCCGTATACTCTCGACCCATGCCCCCCGCCGCTTCGCCACCCCCCACGCCGCCTCGCACCCCCGACGAAGCGGGCGAACGATGGGCACGGACGAAAGCACTGTTCATCGAAGCGCTCGAGCTGCCCGACGCCGAGCGAAGCGCATTCGTCGCTCGCGCGTGCGAAGGCGACGCGATACTCCGAAACGAGATCGAGTCCCTCCTCGCCAACGAGAAGGCCGCGGCAAGCTTCCTCGAGGCTCCTGCGGCGGGGCTTCTCGGGCAGGCAGCGCCTGCCGCGCCGCGGCTCGAGCCGGGAACGCGACTCGGCGCGTACGAGGTCACCGCATTCCTCTCGGCGGGTGGAATGGGGGAGGTGTATCGAGCGCGGCACACGGTTCTCGGCCATCACGTCGCGATCAAGACAGTAGGTGCGAGCATCGATGAGCCGAAAGCGAATCGCCGTCTCGTGCGCGAGGCACAGCACGCCTCGATTCTGAATCACTCGAACATCTGCACGATCTTCGAGGTCGGCGACGCTGGGGGTACACCGTTCATCGTCATGCAGCTCGTCGAAGGGCGGTCACTGCGGGAGCGCCTGCGCGACGGTGTCCCGACGCTCGAGGCCGCGCTTCGCATTGGATCCGAGGTCGCCGACGCGTTGGAGCACGCACACCGACACGGCATCATCCACCGCGACCTCAAGAGCTCGAACGTCGTCGTCGCCGACACGGGGAAAGCCGTCGTTCTCGACTTCGGCCTCGCCAAACGGATCCCGCAGGTCCCGACTGACGCGTCGCGTGATTCCATACTGTCGGCCGCGGGAACGGTAGCCGGCACACTCAGCCATATGGCGCCCGAGGTTCTCGTGGGCGGCCGGGCAGACGCGCGCAGCGACGTCTGGGCGCTCGGCGTCCTGCTGTACGAGATGGTAACGGGTGAGCTTCCCTTCGTCGGACGGACACCGTTCGAGACCAGCTCTGCCATCCTTGGAGAGCCGCCGCGTCGCATGAGTAATCGTGTGCCGCTCGCGCTTCGCCTCGTGATCGAGCGGTGCCTCGCGAAGAATCCGAACGGGCGGTACCAACACGCGGCGGCGGTTCGAGATGCGCTGGATGCGATTGCGCGTCGCAACGCATGGCCGCTCGTTGGACGGCTGCTCGTCTCGACGCGCTGGCGTCGGCTTTCAGCGTGGAGTGCGGCGGTCGCGCTGGTCGCGGCGGCGGGCGTCGCGGCACCGCGGCTCCGCGCGCGACTCGGCAGCGCAGCAACCATCAAGGTCTCGACGCTCGCGTTCGTGCCGATGGAGACCGACGCATCGGACTCGACCTCCGCGTATTACGCACACGGCATCACGGAGGCGCTCATTGCCCGACTCGGCGCGATCGCTCAAGCGCGAGTCCTCGCACCGACATCGTCCGCGCGCGCGGCGAAGACCGCGGCAACGCGCGCCGAGCTCGCGAAGCAGCTCGATGCCGACGCGATCGTGGAGAGTCGCCTGCGCCGTAGCCCCGGCCGGATCGCGGTGGATGTGCGGCTCGTCGAACCGGCACGAGGGCGGGTCATCTGGTCCGACACGTACGAGCGTGACGCTCGTCAGGTCCTCGCTCTCGAGGACGACATCGTCAGGGCACTGGCCGCGGAGGTTCGGCTCACGATGCGCGCGGGGGCGCATGTGCAACCCGCACCTTCACGCGCCGTCAATCCTGATGCGTACGAGTCGTACCTCCGCGGGCGGTTCGAGTGGAACAAGCGGACGAAAGCGTCACTCGAGCGCGCGGTCGCTCACTTCACGCGCGCGATCGAGCTCGACCCCACGTACGCGCCGGCGCACGCGGCGCTCGCGGACTGTTATAACCAGTTCGGGACACAGATGGTGGGCTCGGGCTCGCCGCGGGATTTTCGCCCGCGCGCCGCGGCCGAGGCGATTCGCGCGCTGCAGATCGATCCATACTCGGCGGAGGCGCATGCGGCGCTGGCGTATGTCCGCCACTACGAGTGGCAGTGGGCGGAGGCGGAACGCGGGTTTCGGCGGGCGATCGAGCTGAACCCGAGCTACCCGTACGCGCATCTCTGGTACGCAAATCTCCTGATGTCTCGGCGACGACTCGACGAGGCGCTCGAACACGTGAAGCTCGCGCGGGAGCTCGATCCGTTTTCGCTCATCATCAACAGCAACATGGGCTGGGTGCTGACGGTTGCCGGGCGGAACGCGGAGGCGGTCGCGCAGCTTCGCCAGACGCTCGCGCTCGACTCGACGTACGTGCAGGCGCGCATGCGGTTGGTCGATCCGCTGGAAGCGTTAGGCCGATTCGACGAAGCACGCCGCGAGGCAGAGACGGTGATGCGACTGACCAACGGATCGATGTCGGCGATGGCGAGCCTGGCTGCGATAAACGCCGCGGCGGGGCGGACGAGCGACGCGCGACGTGAGCTCGCCCGACTGCTGGAGCGGGCGCGAACCGAGTACGTGCCGCCCGGCGCGGTGGCGATCGTCTACGCCAAGCTCGGCGACACGCTCAACCAGGACGTCTGGTTGATGCGGGCGTACGAGGAGCGCTCGAACGCGATGGCGTATCTGTTGGCCGACACGACGCGGCTCTGGCGTACCGATGCGACCGTGCGAAAGCTGATCGCCGCGGTTGGCCTGCAATAGGCCCGACCATGCTGCCCCCTGAACCGTCTCCGTCCCCGACTCCGGGCTCCGCGGGAGATGTCACCGAGCTGCTGCTCCAGTGGTCGAACGGAAACGAGGCAGCGCTCCAGCAGCTGATGCCGTTCGTGTACGATGAGTGCCGGCGCATCGCCGCGCGTCAGATGCATACGGAGCGCGACGAGCATACTCTGACTCCGTCCGCCCTGGTGAACGAGCTCTACCTGCGCCTGGTGGATCAGCGGAGGACGACGTGGAGCAATCGCGCACATTTCTTCGGCATCGCCGCGCAGCTCATACGACGGGTGCTCGTGGACCATGCGCGGGCGCGGCTGGCCGAGAAGCGGGATGGCGGCCGTCTCATGGTGTCGCTCGCTGCCGCACATGACGTGGCGACCCCGTCCCCACTTACTGAACTTACGGACGTGTTGGCCGTCGACGAGGCGCTGCAGCGGCTCGGTCGGATCGATCCGGACCAGCAGCGTATCGTGGAGCTCCGCTTCTTTGCTGGCCTGACGGTCGAGGAGACGGCGCACGTGCTGGGCCGCTCGCCCCGGACCGTGAAGCGCGAGTGGCAACTGGCGAAAGCGTGGCTGTTTCGGGAGCTCAGCGAGGGAGTGACGGGCTGACGTGGCGGGGGACGGGCGACGGGCGACGGGCGACGGGCGACGGGGTCTGTTAACCCGAGCGCAGCCATTTGTCATCCCGAGCGTAGCGAGGGATCTAGCCAGGCGGTCATGCACGGGCTCAGTGTGCGTCGCGCCCGTATCGCAGCTACTGCCGCCGGTATCAATGCGTCACGGCCAGTTTAACTAAAATACCTATATCGCTGGACGCGGAGGTACGTATGGTGCGGCGTCAGACTCTCAAGAAAGTCGGTGGCTCCGTCGCGACGGTGCTGCCCAAGAGCATGCTCGAGCGCTTCCATCTCGATGCAGGCGACGAGGTGTACGTCGTCGAGACGAGCGAGGGATTGCTGATCACGCCGTTCGAACCCGACTTCGCGGACGCCATGACGGCGTATGCGCGCGGCGCGAAGAAGTTTCGGAACGCGCTACGGACACTGGCGCGCTAGGCGTGCCCACTCGGCGACGCGAGCCGCGATGGGTGACGCGTCGCATGCTCGACGCGATTCATCAGGCACAGCTGCGTGAGCACGGCGGGACACCCGGCATTCGCGACGAAGGGTTGCTGGAGTCGGCGCTCGCGCGCCCACGGAACAAACTTGCCTCCGCACGGCGGGCGGACGTTGCCACACTGGCGGCGGCCCATGCGTTCGGGCTAGCAAGGAATCACGGTTTCGTGGACGGGGACAAGCGCGTCGCCTTCGTTGCGGCGGATGTGTTTCTTGGCCTCAATGGCTACGACCTCGATGCGTGGTTTCGTGAGCACCTGGCTCCGCTCTCGAAGTGACTTTCTTTGCTCAGCGCGGGCGGATCACGTACCAGGCTTCCTGGTGCGGTCGGAAGAACACCCAGCCGTTGTCAGTGAGATGCGCATCGTCCTCTGCCATCACCGTGACTTTCTGGCCGCCCCACTCGGGCACCGCCGTCGACGTGCTCAGCTCGATCGAGATGTACGATCCGGCGCGCAGCGTCTTGGCGAGTGCCGCCGTGTTTCGCTGCGCCGATCGGAAATCGATCGCCGCGCCGAGCCCGTGACCGTGGTTGCCGATCGGGTGCGAGTAGATGCGTGCGTCGATGCCGCGCTCCTTCATCTCCGCCATGGTCGCGTTGTACACGTCCGCCGACGTCCGTCCCGGGCGCGAATGACGCTTCATGAGTGATTCCTGGAGGGCGTTCGTATTCTTCAACGCGACTTTGAGTCCGTTCGGCACGTCGCGTTCGCCGGGCTTGAGCACGTACGCCATCTTCTGCCAATCGGTGTCGAAGCCCATCGCGGTGATTCCGACATCGACGTGCAACACGTCGCCGGGCCTAACGACGGTACTCTCGGCCGCAACGCCCAGGAATCCGCGGGAGCTGTCGTTAGGCGCGGCCTGGCGCTGCACGCGCAGGTCGGGCTGGAACCACGTGCGGACCCCGGCTTTCCACATCGCGTCATAGAGGTAACGGCGAATATCGCCGACCGTCGTCTTGCCCGGCGTGATCACCTCATTGGAGAACGCCTTTCGCGTGATCTCGTCGGTGAGCGCGACGAGCTTCGTATAGTAGGGCAGCTCTTCGGGAATCCGCGTGTCGACGTACTCCTCGATGAGATCCGCCGCGCTAACGAACCGCGACTCCGCCTCGCCACCCATGGCGGTGACGAGGAAATCGTAACTGGCCTTCGTGAGCGATCGTTGCACGCCACGCGCGCCGCCGATCGACAGGCCGATCTTCGCGGGCTTGTGCTCCTGGTACAGCGCGGCAAGTGCTTGCGCCGCGGGGCGGGGTTCGTCGCTGGTCTCGAAGAACCGTGTGAGGTTCTCTTCGGCATAGCCCGTGAGGGCGACGGCGCGCAACCGACTTCCGGCGTCGACGAAGACGAAAATGTCGCGATTCCCGGTGTACGGTCGCGGCGGCGCTACGAGCTGCGTGAGCGGGTCGTCGTGAAACTCTTCGTTCACAATGATCCACATGTCGAGGCCGTGCTTGCGCATCATCGGCAGGAGCATCTGGTGCCGTTTGACGAGCCAGCCTTCGCGTATCGCGATCTGCTCGGACCAGGAGGGGAGAACGGTCTGCGCGAGCGTCGGTTGAGCGATGACGATCGCGAGGGTCGCGGCGAGACGAATGAGAGTCGAGCGCATGCCGGAGTATGTGCGTCGGAGGCTCCCCGCGCCATGGACGACGCGTGCAGTCGTGCCTCACCGTCCGGTCCCGCGCACCCAGCGCTTCGTCCACTCGCGAGAATCTCACCGGGTCAGTGAGCGAAGCGCTTGCGGCGAATCGCCGATGATACCCTTGGGCGGGGCCGCCTAACGGCCATCAAGCGCTCATCGCCTTCGTCGGAGCCTGAAAGCAGCCCATTGAGTCAGGAGGCGTCCGCGAGCCGCGCCCGGCTGAGGGCGCCAGTACAACGACCCATTGCTGTTCGCAACCATGCCGGAGCATTCGCGGTTCACGCGTGCGATCGCCTGCATGAGTCCATGACCGCGCATGGGCTTGTCGATGTACATCGTATGCAGACTCGGCGCATCGAACCCGGTGAGCCACATGTCGCTGACGAGGACGATCCGCAGTGGATCGCTCGCGTTGCGAAACCGTTTTGCGAGGGCCTCCCGCCTGGACTTGTTGCGAATGTGTGGCTGCCACTCGAGCGGGTCGGAGGCGGAGCCGGTCATCACGACCTTGATCTCGCCGTGCGCGTCGTCGTTATGCGCCCAGTTCGGGCGCAGGCGCACGATCTTGCGGTAGAGGTCGACGCAATGCGACGGCTCATGCACACGATCATCGCCTTGTCGTCCATCGCTTCGAGCCGCGTCTCGAAGTGATCGACAATGTCCTGAGCGACGAGGGCGAGCCGTCTGTCGGATCCAACCACCGCCTCGAGCTCTGCCCACTTGCTCTTGAGCTTCTCCTTCCGCTCGACCTCCTCCCCCTCGGTCGCCTCCTCGAAATCCGGGTCGATCTTCGGCCGCTCGGCGTCGTTCAACCGAGCTTCGCGAGGCGGCTCTCGTAGTAGATCGGCACCGTAGCGCCGTCCTGTACGGCGCGCTGGATGTCGTAGACGCTGATGTAGTCGCCGAACACCGCGCGCGTGTTCGCGTCCGCGAGCTCGATCGGAGTGCCGGTGAAGCCGATTGTACTCGGCGGCGTCCATCGAGCCGCGGAGTGCATCGGCCATCTGCCAGAGTTTCTCTTCGTAACCTACGATGGCGTGAGTGTTCTTCGATGAGCTTGGCGACTTCGCCTTCTTCGTTTGGCCAGCCATTTAGCGTCTCCCAGGTCTCGGCGCCCGTCCACGAAGCCGGGAACATAGCGCCAGGGGCTGACGATTCCACTC
>DASURJ010000384.1:0-5805 GCA_036280115.1 Gemmatimonadaceae bacterium | reverse complement strand
GGAAACGCTGATTGTGCGAGACGGACTTTTCCGGTGCTTAAACGCGCTCCGAGCTTTTTCGTGGCGAGCCGCTGATCGTTATGAGACAGGATGGACCGGAGTAGCTGGATGGACAGGATGGATCCTGGCGGCTGAAGGGTGCTCGCTCGAGGATTGGAATTGAAATGGGACAAGCCTTCGAAGACGGCGGCGTCCCGACCGTCCGTTTCCGCGTCATCCGCGTCATCGTCCTTCCGACCGGCCGCGGCGCATTGGGCCCTACACGCGCAGGCCCTCACCCTGCAGCAACCAGTTCCAGCTAACAGCGACCAGCGCTGCTCCAGTAGTCCAGCGAACAGCAACCCGCGCCGGTTGCTGTTCCGTTCGCATTTCAGAGGCGAAGGGGAATGGACAACTCCACCAGAACGCCGCCGTCGGGGTGGTTCGCGACCACGAAGCGGTGGCGGTCGGCGTACAGTTGCGCGAGCCGCGCGCGCGTGTTCGCCAGGCCCACGCCCGAGCTCGAGTGTCCGCGCGCGGGATCGACCAGCCCCGGCCCATCGTCGCGCACCGCGAGTCGCAGGTCGCCATCCGTTCGCGTCACCTGGATCATCACTTGCCCGCCCTCCGCCCGCGGCGTGATCCCGTGTTTGATCGCGTTCTCGACGAGCGGCTGGAGAATCAGGCTCGGCACGCGCGCATCGAGCAACTCGTCAGGCACCTCGAGCCGCACTCGCAGCTGGTCCTGGAATCGAATCTGCTGGATCTCGAGGTACCGCCGGAGGAAGTCCATCTCCTGACGGAGCGGCACTTCCTGGTCGCCCGCGCTGTCGAGCGCGAGGCGGAGCAGGTCGCTCAGGCGCGTGATCATCCGATCCGCCGCCTCGATCTCCCCTTCCTGCATGAACGCCGAGATCGTGTGGAGCGTGTTGAAGAGGAAGTGCGGCTGCAATTGCATGCGCAGGACGTCGAGCTGCGCCTGCGCGAGGCGGGACTCGAGCTGCGAGGCGCGCAGCTCGCGCTCGCGATACTTGGCGTAATACTCGAACGCGGCGCCGATCCCGAGGATCACCCAGAACGTCGCCACGTTCAGGTGAAACTGCGCGAGTACTACGGTTCGTGGCGGCATCGTCGGTAATCCGGGAATGATCTGCCCGACCCCGTAGCGGATGCCGATCTTGACGGCGGTGAAGACCAGGCCGGCGATGAATAGCACCGGAACGGAGCGCCACCACCATCCGGGTCGCACGAGCGGAAATTTGCGGCCGACCCGAAGGATGGCGGGCGCGAGGAGTGCCCAGACGTACCAGTCGGCCAGCGCGCTCGCGAGTGGTCGCCGCCACTGCCCGTTACCCGTGTACATCGAGTAGAGGACGGCCTGACTGCCGAACAGCAGTCCGACCAGCGTCCACGCGCCAACGTAGGCGAGAAGCGTCTTGACCCGACGGTGCACGGGAAGTGTGAGGAGTCTTGAAAAACCGCCGCGCAACGACGAGCATGGTCGTCATGCCGGTTCGCACTCTCATAGTCGACGACGAGCGCATGGCGCGCAAGCGACTGCGGACGCTGCTCACTGCCGACGCCGACGTCGATGTCGTGGGGGAATGCACGAATGGTCGCGATGCGGTCCGCACGATCGAGGAGCGAAAGCCGGATCTCGTGTTCCTCGACGTGCAGATGCCCGAGCTGGACGGGTTCGCCGTCGTGCACGCGGTTGGCGTCGATCGCATGCCGGTGACGGTATTCGTCACCGCCTACGACCAGTACGCGCTGAAGGCATTCGAGGCGCACGCGTTGGACTATCTCACGAAGCCGTTCGACCGGGAGCGCTTCGAGACGTCGCTCGGGCGCGCGAAGCATCAGGTTCGCCTGCGCTTCGCGACGGCTTCCGTCTCCGGCGGCGCCACCTCGGTCGCCGGCGGGCCGTCCGCTGCACCGGACGGTGCGGCAGCGTCTCTCGGCCAACCGCCTGCCGACGTGAACGAGCGGCTCGTCGCGCTCCTCACCGAGCTCGAGAAGCGGCAGCAGTACGCCGAGCGCCTCGTGGTGCGGTCAGCGGGGCGGGTGACGTTCCTGCGCGTCGACGAGATCGACTGGATCGAGGCCGCCGGCAATTACGTGCGGTTGCACGCGGGCCGAGACGCACACCTCGTTCACGAGGGGTTGGCGGCGGTGGCGACGCGTCTCGACCCGTCACGGTTTGCCCGCATCCACCGGTCCACGATCGTGAACCTGGATCGCGTGCGCGAAGTGCAGCCGTGGTTCCACGGGGACGCGATCGCGATCCTTCGCGATGGCACGCGTCTCCAGATCAGCCGCACCTACAGAGCCGCGCTCGGTGCGTAATTACTGCCGCTCGACGATCTCCTTGAGCGCCTCCTTGATCCGCGGATCGTCCGACCGGCCTAACGCGTTGACGGCCCGCCGGCGGAGCGAATAGTTCGCATCGGTCCTCGCGATCGCCAGCAGCTTGTCCAGCGCGGGCTTCGTGCCGTTCCGCGCCAGCGTCGAGATCACGGCGTCCTTCATCTGCGTGTCTTCCACGCGGTCGTAGAGCTGCGTGAGGTCGGCCACGGAGGTGCCGGCGCGGTCGCTCAGCTGAACCGCCCGGCGCCGCGCACGAATGGGCTCGTCAGCGCTCGTCGCGATGGACATCAACCATTTCGCGTTCGCCGAGCCGCCCATCTCGCCGAGCGAGGAGAGGACCGCCTCCTTCGTCTTCTCGCTCGTCAGCTTCGGGTAGAGCCCACGCAGGAACTCGGCGTCCTGGCTCGTCGCGTAGTCGCGGCCGATGCCGCGGATGGCGGCCACCTTCATGTCGTCGTTCAGGTCCTCGCGCTGGACAGCCGTGCGCAGGTAGCTGCGCGCGCGCGGGTCGCCCGACTGGGCGAGCGTCGAGAGTGCCGCCTTACCGAGCCAGATGTCCTGAGTCGAGCGCGAGATCTCGATCAGCGCCGGGATCCCCTCGCCATTTTCCTGGCGTGACAGGACCCGCAACGCGCTCTGCCGCACGTGCTGGTTGTCCGTCTCGTCGCGCGCGATCGCGCCTAACGCGCGTGCCAGGTCGCTCGCCGACACGCCGCCCGGCTCCTCGAACGCTCGGCTGAGCCAGCTGATGGCCGAGCTTCGCGTCTCGCGCGCCCGGGATTGGTCGCGGGCGATGGCAAGGAGCTGCGGCGACACCCTTGTACTGTCGCCGAGCATCGCCGGTGCGATGGCGTCACGCCCCGGACGGCCGTCGAGCCGCGCGGCGAGCGAGATCAGGTAGTCCGCCGCCTCACGCGCCGACACCGTTCCAAGGTCGGTCGCGCCCGGCGTCGACTGCACCGGACCGACGTACGTGTTCACGTCCACGATCTCCTGGCCCGCGCGCCCGAGCAGCACGCGCACCGGCCCCGGCTGGCACGGATCGCTCCGGAACGTGTTGTCGTTCACCGTCCCGTGCCACGACGTTCCGTTGATCGAGTAGTACGTACGGCCGTTGCCGCACACGCCCGGACGCGCGGCATAGTGAAACTGCACCGGACCGTCAGGGGCGGACGCGACCCGCTGTGCGAGCGACTGCGCCCTGGCCGACGGCGGAAGGAGGAAGACGCTCGCCGCGGCAACCGCGGCGAGCCGAAGGGTGGCGGTCATTTGTCGATGATCTCCAGCAGAAGCTTCGTGGCGCGGGGATCGTTCTTTCGCGTGAGCGCCTGAATCGCCTGGCGGCGCAGGTTGTGATCAGTGTCGTTCTTTGCGATGTCGAGCAGCTTGTCGGTGGCCTCCGCCTCGCGGCGCTGACCGTAGATGTTGATGAGCCGCTCGCGCATCTGCCGGTCGGACACGTTCGCGTAGAGACGCACCGCGTCCGCAATGGGCATGTTGCGCGACGCGACCCTCGACAGCGCCGCCGTCCGCACCTCCACCGGCTCATCGCTGTTGCGCATGAGGCCAAGCAGCCACTGATCGTTCGTCTCGCCGCCGAGGTGTCCCAGGACACGTGCGATGCGCGCCTTGACGCGCGGGTTGTCGATCTTGGTGTAGACGTTTCGCAGGTACGTGGCGTCCTCTTCGGTCGTGCGCTCCGAGTTCTCGAACCCGGCCACGGCCTCGATGCGCAGACGCTCGGGCGCGTCCGACCGCTCGATGAGCGCCCGCACCGCCTGCTTCGCGCGCGGGTTCGGGTTCGCCGCCAGCGCCCGCGCGGCCGACCGTAGCGTGCTCTGGTCCGTGGACGTGCGGAGAATCTCCTCCAGCGTGCTCACGGCAACGTCGCTCCCCGAGCGCGCCAGGTACTGGATCGCGGCGCTGCGAACCTCGCTCTCGGTGTCGTTCAACGCGACATCACGGAGAATCGCCGGCCCCTCGGCGTCGCCAGACTGACCAAGCAGGTAGACGGCCTGGCGGCGCAGCGGAGCGGAGCACGAGTCCTTCCTGGCGAGGACGCGCCTGACGGTCGCGGGCAGCGACGCAGGGTCGGTCTGCGCGAGCCCCTTCAGCGCTTCCGCGCGAACGGCCATGTCCTCACGGTCGCATCTCGCCTGTGCCTGCTCGCCCATGGTCCTGCGCAGCGCCTCTTCGGCCTCGCGGTCGCCGCGCGACGCGAGCGTGCTGCGGATCCGCGTCGTGAGCGTGGCCGCGTCGGATTGCGTCTTCGCCGATGGGTAGCGCGTGCGAAGCGTCTCGAGCGACTGCAACGCCGCCTTGAGGTCGTCGGTGCTGCCGATGCGATAGAGCGCGAACGCCTGCCAGTAGAGTGCGTCCGCCGCGTATCCCGAGCTCGGGAATCGCTGCGGAATCACGGCGAACTGCGCCGCAGCGCGACGCCACTCGCCGCGGTTGAGCAGCTGGTATCCAAGCTTGTACAGCGAATCGGCCGGGTCTTCCTGCAGCCACGGCGCGCGGGGGCGTGTGGCGAATGGCTCGCGGTACCGCTCGTCGAAGAACGGCCGCGGGCTCGTGGCGCGAAGCGGGCGCTCCAGCTCGAAGGGCACGAGCGGCGGCTGAACTGGGACGGGCGTCTCGAAATGCGGTAGCTCCGCCGGTAGCGGCGCGAGTGCGTGCGGTGGCTCGGGCGTCCACGCCGGCAGCTCCCGGAACGAGAGCTCGGCCCTGCGGGCATCGAGCTCGGCCCTGCGGGTCTCGAGCTCGGCCGCGCGCCAGGCGAACTCTTCGGCGTGCCGTTCGAACGAAGGCAGGTGAAACTCGACGTCCGGCGGCTCCACATGGACCCTGGGCGTGGGGAGCTCGAGCTCGTGCCAGCCATCAGGTCTCGGGGGGCGCGCCTCCGCGGGCGGACGCGGGGCGCGCTCGGGGCGAGGCGTGGGTGCGGGGCGGGTCACGGCAGGCTCCCGCGGCGCGCGCGGCGCAACCTGTGCGGCACCCGCGCCGGCCGTGGGGAGGCCCAGCAACAGCATCGTTAGGCGAAGGGCGGAGATCATCGTCCGGGTCCCTGTAGTGTCTCGTTGGGTCTAGTTGTCGTCGTCGCTCGAGATGCTCACGACCGCCGACCGCAGCCGCGGCACGACGTCGCGCCGCTCGAGCGCTTCGGTGATGAGGTCGATCTCGGTTCCCCCTTGCCCAGCCGGCAGGCGCGACAGCTGCGCCAGCACGAGCTCGAGGTCTTCGAGAAGGTCCTTGAGCCGCGAGTCCGTCGCGGCGGCGGGGGAATCGAGCAGCAGCCGGGTGGTCGAGAGCAGATCAGTCGCCTGGCCAATGAACCGGGCATCCGGACGGCCGTCGCGAGCGGCTGCCGGCAGCGCCGTCAACAGCGCGGCCGTCTGTCCCAGATATTCGGTGGTTGCCTGGCGGTACGGTTCGGCGTTGGCCGCCCAGTACTCGTAA
>DASURJ010000383.1:0-3462 GCA_036280115.1 Gemmatimonadaceae bacterium | reverse complement strand
GCCGTCCAGGGCGATTCCATACGCGTGACGGAAGCCGGCGGCACCGTCCTCCAGGGCGTCTCGTCAGGCAAGACCGCGGCACGCACCACGCCGGAGCGTCAGCGCGAGGTGCCCGTCGCCGTCGGGCCGACCGATGCCGGGGCGCGCGAGGCGCTCGCCGCGATTCAGTCGTCCGTCATCGTAGGGCAGACGGCCCCGCTGCGCGTCGTACCACCCGAGCTGCTCATCGACCTCCGCGACCGGTTCGCGGCGGGCCGCCAGCTCGCGGACAACGGGAATTACGGTGCCGCTCGTCAGGCGTTCCGGGCCGCGCTCGTCCAGATCGACTCCATCTCGTCGCGTTACATCACGTCGGAGGGGCTTCGTTCGCTGCGCAACGACATCGAGCAGGAGTCGGCACGCGTGCTCGCCGCCTGCAACGCCGAGAACGAGATGCATCGCCGTCGGGGCGGCAAGGTGCAGTCGTGCGCGTGAGCGTGCGGACGGGACTCGGCGCGGCGATCGCCGTCGCGGCCCTCATCAGAGCGCCGCGCCCCGCGACCGCGCAGACGCCAGTCGCGCAGGCGCCGGTCCAGCAGGCGCCGGTCCAGCAGGACGCGGCGCAGCCGGGGATAACGCTCGCGGAGATGATCGAGCTGAAGCGAAGCGGTGTCTCGTCACGCCAGATCCTCCGCAGCGCGCAGACCTACTGCATCGCGTTCCTCCTCTCCGACAGCGTGGCGAGGATCATCGGCGACTCGCTGGACCAGACGATGGTCGAACCGCTGCGGCAAGCGTGCACTACGGAGTCCGCCATCGCGCACGTCGAGCCCGGAACGCTGCTGGACGCCGACTTCGGGCGAGCATCGGCCATCCGCGAGTTCGTCTCGCAGGACCGCCTCTGCTCGGTCAGGTACGAGCGGCCGGGGCTGCGGTTCGCGAACCGGCGGCAGGGGGGCGGCTGTGTGATCGGCTACCCCTCGGATGCCGTCGACGGCGAGTTGCGCATCGAACTCACGGTCTCCGACCTCGCGTCGCGCCGCACGAACACGGTCGTGCTCGGATTCGGCCGAATACGTGAGGAGTGGAACCATTATTCCTATTCGATCGACGCGCAGCAGCAGGTCGAGCTGTGCGTCAACGTGCGCACGACCTGCCGACGGCTGCTCCAGCGCGCGCGCGTCGCCGCCGTCTCTGTTCAGCCCGGAGCGAAGAACCGGCTCGAGGTCGAGTTGCGTGGCCGGAACATCCACCTTGGCGTCAACGGACAGCGAGTCGCGACGTACGTGGCGGACGCCCCCGTCACCGGCACCCTCGTGCTCGGCACCGGCGCCAACTCGAGTGTGATCTTCGAGCGCCTGACGGTCCGCGACCTCATCGGCGAGCGCGCGACCGCGGTGCGCTGACCGCGACCGCTCGCCAGCGGCGGTTCGGCACCCGCTTAACGCGTCCTCGTACGCGTACCCCCACCCACCGTCCACCATCATCCGTGAACTCCTCACGGCAGCTGACGACGATCGCGGACGAGTGATGGTGATTGGCGGATGGTGGCTGTCTCGCCCGCCTCCGCGTTCGCCCGCCGCCGCAATTCCTTACGCTCGTGTGATCCCTCCCGCCTTGCCATGCAGGCCGGTGCGAGGCATTCTGGGACCCCTTCGTTCGTCCACTCACACAGGGAGACCGCGATGACCACTCCCACCGCCACACCGCTCAGCGTGCCGGTCACTCCGGCACAGAGCGCGATCCAGGGCCGCTTCCTCTGGTACGAGCTGATGACCACCGACCCAGCCGCGGCGCAGCGATTCTACTCCGCGGTGTTCGACTGGTCCGTGTAGGCCTTCGACCAGCCGATGGAAGGCGGCGAGCCATACTTGATGTGGGTCGCGAACGGTGTGCCGATCGGCGGCTGCATGCGGCTCACCGAGGAGATGCTCGCCAGGCAGGTGCCACCGCACTGGCTGGCGTACATCGGGACCGAGGACGTGCACGCGACGGTCGCGAAGGCCAGGTCGCTCGGCGCGCAGGTCTACGTCGAGCCGTTCGACGTGCCGACGGTCGGACGCATGGCCGTTCTCGCCGACCCGTTCGGCGCCGCGTTCGCCGCGTACAAACCCGATAAGGCGAACCGCGAGGAGACGGTACCGAAGGTAGGGGAGTTCTCCTGGCACGAGCTGATGACCACGGACTACAAGGCCGCGTTCGAGTTCTATCAGACGCTGTTCGGCTGGGAGCTCGCGAGCGACGAGGACATGGGCGAGCTCGGCATCTATCGTGTCTACGCGCGAAACGGCCGGCAGCTGGGCGGGATGTTCAACAAGGGACCGGGGATGGAGCAGATCCCGCCGAACTTCTCGCTGTACGTACTGGTCGATGACATCGAAGCCGCGGTCGAGCGCGTGAAGACGAACGGCGGACAGATCGCGAACGGCCCGATGGAAGTGCCGGGCGGCGACTGGGTCGCGAACTGCTTCGATCCACAGGGTGCCGCGTTCTCGCTGCACAAGTCCAATCATTGATCCGGGCGCGCTGCTCCGGCCTGATTCGTCGGAGCAGCGCAGCGTCCGCGGCACGAAAGACCAAACGCCGGAAGAAAAAAAGTCGAACCCCCGTGGTGGTATCGCTACCATCACGGGGGTCCTCTTTCGCTGGCGACCGTCTGCCGTTTTGCTTCGGCCCCACCTCTCCTCGGTCGTTAGGCCTGAAAGAGATGGTCTGGCTGGCGGTCTTGCCCTCGCCGAACGGGCTCGGCTCAGGTGCTCCGGGATCTCGGAGCCTCGATTGTGTCCAGCGACCTCACAACCTGTCCATCAGCGCCGAATTGCCGATGAACTTCCTTCCGACGGCGTCCCGCGAGAAGGCACCGTTCACCGTAACCCGTTCGGTGAACGCGGGAGCAATATTCAATTCGCGTCCGTCTCGCGCAAGAGGGAAATTGTCGCGAAATGCGCGCGATGTGCGCGAGATTTTTCCACGCATTTCCACAGCGCGCGCACGTCGCGACGATGAACACAGGTGCATTGCGGACTCATCACTCGGCGAGATCACGAGATGCGTGTTCGCGTTTGCCGGTTACGCGGATTTCGTGGCGCCTCCAGCCGCCGCCGGCTTTCTCACCGTCGGCAGCACCAGCACGATCGCCCACATGATTGCCGCGACCGCGATCGCCATCACCAGCGTGGACGTGTGAAAGAGATCGGCGAGCGTGATCTTGCCGTAGCTCATGGGCTTCACGAGCACGGGTTCGATCCACCGGTACACCAGCGTGAACAGCAGCGCGCCGACCACACCGCCACCCACCGCCGAAAGCGCGTCCCGCCGCCCCTCCCCCGCGCCGACCACGCACGTCCCTGGGCAGTAGCCGGAAAGCGCGAATCCTACGCCGAAGATGAGGCCGCCGAGCGCGACGCCGAGCACGTACGTCGGCTTCACGTCGAACTTCATCGGGACGCCCATCGCGCTGAGCAGGTACACGCCCACCATGCC
>DASURJ010000382.1:0-2494 GCA_036280115.1 Gemmatimonadaceae bacterium | reverse complement strand
GATGTCCGGGAGGAAGCCCATGTCGAGCATCCGGTCCGCTTCGTCGAGCACGAGCACCTCGAGCCCGTCCAGCCGCGCGTAGTCGTGTCGGAAGTGATCGAGCAGGCGCCCTGGCGTGGCGATCACCACGTCGACGCCCGAGCGAAGCGCATGCTCCTGCGGGCCCATCGCGACGCCCCCGAAGATCGCGGCCCCCGAGAGCGGCGTGTGAACGGCGAGCTCCGAGAGGTGCTGCTCGATCTGCGCGGCGAGCTCCCGTGTGGGGGTAAGCACGAGCGCCCGCGTGCGCCCGCGCGGGCGGCCCATGAGGCGGTGCAAGATGGGCAGAATGAACGCGGCCGTCTTTCCGCTCCCCGTCATCGCGCATGCGAGAACGTCGCGTCCCTCGAGCGCCGGGGGAATCGCGTCGGCCTGGATGGGCGTGGGACGCGTGAAGCCGACTTCTTTCACGCCGCGGAGCAGATCGGGGTGCAGCCCGAAGGAAGAGAAAGGCATGACGCGGTGCGGTGAGGTCAGCGGCGCAAGCTAGTCGACTGCCGCTTTCCCGTCGAGCGACGCCGTCTCGTCAGGCGCGCGAGGTCCAGGGCCGTCGACGTCACGACGTCCGCCTTGAGCACGTGCCGCATCTGCTGCAATGCGGCGCGGTGCAACGCCGGCGACGGCGCGGCGACGCAGTCGCGAGGGACGATGAGGCGATAGTCGCGCATGTACGCGTCGGCGGCCGTGAACAGTACGCACACGTCCGTGGCCATGCCGGTGATGATGAGCGTCTCGGCCTGCAGGTGGTGCAGGAGCAGGTCGAGCGTGGTGTTGTAGAAGCCCGAATGCTTCGGCTTGAGCACGAAGTAGTCGGTCTCGTCAGGCACCAGGCGCTCGGCGATCGGTCGCCCGCGGACGTTTTCGCCGAGGCAGTGCGCGACGAGCCGCCGGAAGTCCGACCGCCATCGACCGAAGTTGTCGTTGACGTAGATGGTGGGAACGCCGGCGCGCTCCGCGCGCTTCTTCAGCGCCGCGATGCGCTTCGCCATCGGCAGCGCGGCGCGCAGCAGTCGCGCGCCGTCATCGAACTCCAGGTCGTTGATGGTATCGACGAGCAGCAGCGCGACCGGCGACGTGTCGGGTGCGTTGCCATGCAGGTCGGAGACGGTCCGGGCCACGGTGAGAATCCGTTAACGGCGTCGAGGGGGCGGATGCCACATGGCCCACCCTAACGCAACCCGCAGGCCGCGAGCGTCCTCTGCCGTTCGATGTTCGACGGGCAGGAGGCGTCGTTATGACGCCGCCGCGCTGCGCGAGGGAGGCACGAGCGCCTGGCGGAAGACGTGCAGCACGCACCGCAGCCCGCCGTTCTCGCGGACCTCGCGAGGCGACAGCCCGGTGTAGCGCTTCAGCATGTTCCTGAGCGACGTCGCCGACGAGAAATCGAGGAGAAGCGCGATTTGCTCGACGGATCGTGCCGGGTCCTCGAGCATCTGCGCTGCGAGCGTGAGGCGGCACCACGCGATCATGTTGCTCGGGGTGGGCAGCCCTGCCGCGGCGAGCCGGTCGACGAGCGTCTTTCGGTGAACGCCGAGGGCGGCGGCGGCATCGGCGACGGTCACCGCCTGACGAGCGTGCTCGAGCGAATAGCGGAGGAAGGGCACGACGCTCTGTGGCACGAGCGGCGCGATCGTCTCGAGGACGTGCTTGGCGCCACAGTGCTCCTGGGCCGTCGTGATGACCGAGCGGAGCGCGACGCCCACGTCGTCCACCCCGCGGAGGATTAGATCGTTCACACCCGCGCGCGCGAGTGCGAGGATGTCGCGCGACGAGTCGGGCGTGAGCGCGCAGTAGCCGACGACAGGGACGCTCGGGAACCCGTCGCGAATCGTCCGGACCATTGCCAGCGTCGGTTTGCCGGCCCGATCGCGCACGTCGACGACCACGACGCCGACGAGCCCTTCGGTGACGAGGGCCATGAGCTCGTCCTGCTGATCGCAGGCGCGAACGGCGGCGTAGCCACGGAGCGCGTCCAGAATGCGCGCCCGCGCTGCCAGCTCGCGAACCAACACCGCGACGATCACCGCAAAAAAATCGGACTTGGGTTACATAGCGTATGGGGATTGCCCATACGATGTCGGTCGGCCACCGCGCATCGTGGTAAATGTATCGCGCCCGAACCACCCACTACCGGAGCGATCCATGTCCCGCACGATTCGTTACGCCGTCCTTGCCCTTGCCGTTGCGACTGCCGCCTGCTCGAGCTCGGTCACCGAGCCCACGGCAACCCCGAAGTGCACCAACACGCAGAATAGCACGACGCAATCGTGCGCTTCGTTTGACTACATTAATCCGAAGATATAGTCGCGAACGATGAGGCGGCCAGGTCTGTCTCCATCGCTTCGAGCGAGTGGATCACGGACCACGATTCGGCCGTCAGAGATGGCGCACTGCGAGTTCCTGCCGCAGTCTCGCGGGGCTCCGTAGCGAGCACAATCTCGAAGAAGCCGTGCTT
>DASURJ010000381.1:0-24079 GCA_036280115.1 Gemmatimonadaceae bacterium | reverse complement strand
GGTGTTGATGGGCGCCGTGGGGTTGGTGCTGCTCATTGCGTGCGCGAACGTCGCGAACCTGTTTCTCGTGCGCGCGGCCGGCCGCCGGCGCGAGATCGCGGTTCGCCTCGCGATCGGTGCTGGCCGCGCGCGCCTCGTCAGGCAGCTCGTCGTCGAGAGTATGCTTCTGGCGTTACTCGGCGGCATCGCGAGTCTGGCGGTCGCCTGGCTGACGGTGAAGGCACTCGAGTCGCTCGAGTCGGCGAGTGTGCTGCGCTTGCAGATCGCGAACGCGCTCACGGGATCCGCCGAGGTCGAGCTCAACGTGGCGGCATTCGCGTTCACCTTCGCGGCGGCGGTCATAACGGGGTTGGTCTTCGGGCTCGTGCCGGCTCTTCAGGCAACGGGGTTCTCGCTGACAGGCGCGCTCGCGGATGACAGTGCGACCGCCATGCGCGGACGCCGCCGCCTCGCCAGCCGCAACCTGCTCGTCGTCGCCGAGATCGCGCTCGCGATCGTGTTGCTCGCCGGGTCGGGGCTGATGCTGCGCAGTCTGGGGCGATTGCTCGCGGTGCGGCCAGGGTTCGACGCGCAGAACGTGCTCACCATGCAGGTGAACCGAGCGCCCGAATGGTCGCGCGACTCGATCGCTCGCTTCTACGACCTGGCGCTCGACCGCCTTGCCGCGATCCCCGGCGTCAAGTCTGTCGCTCTGGCGGACTGTCCGCCGCTCAACTTCGGATGCGCGGGCAGCGCGCCCATCCAGCTGCATGACCGCCCCGCGCCGACTGGCGCGCCGATGGTCGTCGGCATTCACTGGATCACGCCGGGCTGGCCGGCGCTGCTGCGCATCCCGCTGTTGCGCGGACGCATGTTCACCGACGCCGACGATCGGACCGCGCGCAAGGTCGTGATGGTGAGCGCGGCGGCGGCGCAACGGCTCTGGCCGGGCGAGGATCCCATCGGGCGCCGCGTATCGGTTCCCATCGACCATTTCCAGCACGATACGGCGTACGTGGTCGGAGTCCTTGGCGACGTACTTCACGGGCGGCTCGACGCGCCCGCCATGCCGGACATCTACGTGTCGTACTACCAGTCGCCGATCAGCTTCCGCATGCGGCTCTTCCTCCGGACCGGGGGAGACCCGGGCGCCATCGCGCCGGCGGCGCGCCAGGTGTTGCGCCAGGTGGCGCCCGGGTTCCCGGTCCACGCGGTGGCCACACTCGAGTCGATCGCCAGCGAGTCGACGGCGTCGGCGCGCTTCGGCGCCACGGCGTTAGGCACGTTCGCGACGCTCGCGCTTCTCCTCGCCGCGGTCGGGACGTACGGCGTGATCTCCTACGCGGTCACGCAGCGCCGGCGCGAGATCGGCGTGCGCGTCGCACTCGGCGCCACTCGCTCGGACGTCGTGCGGCTCGTCGTGGGGCAAGGGCTGCGCCTCGCAGGCGCGGGGCTGGTGGTCGGTCTTCTTGGCGCGTTCGCGGCCACGCGGGTGCTTCGCTCGCTGCTCTTCGGCGTGGCGCCCACCGATCCTGGGACGCTTGTTGCGATCGTGACGACGTTGACGCTCGCCGTGCTGGCGGCCAGCTGGCTGCCGGCGCGGCGCGCGGCGGGCGTTCCGGCCGCGGAGGTCTTGCGAGCCCGATGAGCGCCGCACGAGACCCGACGACGACGGAGTCAATGTCCGCGGTACGCCGCGACTCACTCGCCGACGTGCTCGCGCGGCGCATCCGCACGTTGATCTCGTCCGGTACGCTCGCAGAGGGCGATCGCCTCCCGCCCATCCTCGAGATGGCCCGGCGTTTCAGCGTCGGTGCGCCAACAGTGCGCGAGGCCATCCGAAAGCTCGAGACGTTCGGCGTCGTGGAAGTGCGACACGGTTCGGGGGTCTACGTGAGCGCGGGACGCGAGCGTCTCGTGCTCGCGACCCCCGGCCTCGTCGTCGCCAAAAACGACCGCGTGCTCGCGGATCTGATGGAGGCGAGGATCCCGCTCGAGGTTCACGCCGTGGCGGGCGCCGTGGCAAATGCGACCGCCGAACAGCTCGACGCGATAGACTGGCTCGTGACGACGGCGTCAACCGGCCCGCTCGACGACCGCGCGGCGAGCGATGCCGACGCGATGTTCCATCGCCAGCTCGCGCTCGCGTCAGGCAACACGATTCTCGTGCAGATGCTCGATGCGCTGCGGCAGCTGCTCACGGACGAGGGACGAGTCATCGACTGGGGCCCGATGATCCGCGACCGAGACATGTGCGCGCATGCTGCCATTCTCGACGCGATCACGCAACGAGACGCGTCCCTCGCACGGGAGCGCATGGTGGCGCACCTCGAGTCGGTACGCGAAGCAGTGGCCCTCCGGGCACCGTTCGCGGCGCGCGGCGACCCACTCGGTGCGGCTGGCGTCCCTGAGGAGGATACGGATTCAGTGGATCGAACGGATGAAACGGATCGCTCCGAGGGCGGGACGCGCCCGCGCCCCGAGCCGGTGAGATAGGGGAACGGCCGCCCGGGGCGCCACCGTCCCGAAGAGCAGGTCCCACCTCTCCTAGATCATTGCGAGATGAGCTACCCCTCGGGCGGAGCGATCCGCCCGATCCGTCGCATCGGCATAATCCGTATCCCCCTCGGGATGGCAGCCATTCACGGACTCGTACGCGGCCGCCGCGAGTCCGGCCCGTGTGCCTTGCTGATGGCTGATAGCTGATAGCTGTTGGCTGATAGCTGCCTGCTACGGCGTCACCCACGCCACAATCCCCGCCGCGATCACCGCCGCGCCGAGCCCTAACGCGACGCGCGTGCCGTACGCGCGTCCGCCGCTCCCGAACGCGAGCACCGACTTCACGACCGAGCTGCTGGCGAGCAGGAAGACGATCCCCCACCGCGCCTCGTTCATGGCAAGCCGCCCACCGCCCGCGAGCTGCCCGATAGCCAGCGCCGAACCCTGCAGCTCGACCATCGCGGCAATCACCGCCGCCGCGAGTGCCCCGCGATCGCCCACCGCGTCCTCGAGCATGGCAGAGACCACGAGTAGCACCGCGACGAATGCGGCGAGCGCGAGGGCGTGCGAGACCTTGAACGCCTTCGGCGACGATGATGTAGGATCATCGCTCGCGGCACGGCCATCGAAAAATCCCACGGCGCCGCTGGCGACCAGCGCGAGTCCGGCCGCGACCAGCGGCCACATCACCGCTCGCAGCAACGCCGCGTTCGTCGTTGCGAGCACCGCCGCGAGCAGAATCACCGTCGCGAGGTTGGCGAAGAGCGTCGCCGATGCGGCATACGGAACGAGCTTGGCATCGGCTTTCACACGCTGGCCGTATCCGACCGTGGCGGCGGTGGACGAGGCGAAGCCCGAGAAGAAGCCCGCGACCGGAAGGCCGAAGCGCGGCCCCGCGAGCCTGACGGCAACCTGGCCCGCAACACCCGCCGCCATCACGAGCACGACGAGCTTCCAGAGCGAGGCCGGAACGACCACGCCCCACGGATCCACGGACTCCGTGGAGAGAAGCGGCAGGACGACGAGCGCGCTCGCTGCCAGCACGAGCCCGTCGTGCACTTCCTGCTCCGTGATCAGCTCGCGGCCCACGCGATGCAATTCCTCGCGCAGGTGCAGCAGGAGAGCGGTCACGACACCGAGCGCGCCCGCAAGGCCCGCCGACTCCATCGCGAGCGCGCCGAGCAGCGTGGTGGTGAGTAAGGCGAACTCGCTCGTGAGTCCCACGTCCGACTCGGCGGTGCGATGATAGCTCACGATAATCAGCGCCCCACTCAGAGCGAGGAGCACGAGGAACCCGCGCACGTCGAGGTGCCAGGCGATCGCCGAGGCGAGCGCCGCGAGGGCGTGCGTGCGGAGTCCAGCCACGGACGGTGGACTATCCACGTCGTCGCGGCGGCGCTCGCGCATGAGGCCGATCAGCAGTCCGACGCCGAGGGCGGTCAGGAGGCCTTCGTAGAGGGGTGGCAGGTCGTGTGAGGGGTTGGCGGTTTCGCTAGACGGTTTCGTCGCGCGCGAATTTCACCTGGGAGCGGAGTTGCGTCCAGCACGGCCGGTCGGTCCGGGGGGGGCGCGTTCCCTCGAAGTCTTGCGTTAGGCCCGAGGGCGATCAGACACGACGTGATCTGCGGCGCGTCGTTGGGTGAGAGGCCGACAGCTGCGTAGTACGTCCTCGGCGTCTGCAGTCGCGCATGGCTCGATGTGCTCGACACGCTCGTTGACGCGGCCGGGCTCCCGACAGTTCTGAGCCACAATTTCGACGACCAGCTGGTCGAGACCCGACTGCCGATGGGAGTGAGGGTGCTTACGAACTACCCGTCGACGCACGCCCAGTCCTGCCTCACGTACAACCTCCCGCTGCTCGACGACTCCCTCGGCGTCGGGTACGTGCGCGACTCGCTGGCGCGGATCATCACGGGGCTCAACAACCAGGGCAACCGCGGACGGGACTACGGCTATGATCCGGCCGGCCGGCTCACACAAACGAAGGACTTCACCTTCGACGACCCCGGGGACCCGTGCACGCCGATCTACAAGAGCGACCAGCCTGAGCCCGGCGAGGAGCCGATCGGCTTCGAGTGCCCGCCGCCGGCCGCACGCGAGTACACCGACTCCGTGGCGTTCACCTACGACGAGGTGGGCAACCGGACGGACAACGGCGCCGTCGTCGAAACGGGGAACCGCCTCACGCGGTTCGGCCGCTGGGCGCTCGAGTACGATGGCGATGGGAACCTGACGCGCAAATACGACCCGAGCTGCCCCACGACGTGCGACCGGCGGTTCAGGTGGAGCAGTGTCGGGCTCCTCGACTCGGCGTTCACCAGCGAGAGCGGGACCGTCCGGTACGGTTACGACGCGCTCGGGCGGCGCATCCGGCGGACTCCGTCCGCTGGAGGGGCGCAATTCTACGTGTACGATGGTGATAATCTGTGGCGAGAGACTGATGCGGGCGGTACCGTGAACAAGGTCGGACGTTCGGCGCAGTGGCTCAACGGGGGTTTGTACGCGCAGGGGGCGGTATGGTCGCAAGCGGGATGCCAGACGTCACCGAGCATGTTGTTAGCGAGGCGCAGGAAGTCGTTTACGAAGGTGCGAATACGTGGCAGGCGGCCGCCGAATTGTTCGTTCCGGGCGCTGGCACTGTGACATCCTTCTTCGACGCTTGGGGTGAATGCACTAACCGGTAATGAATCCTCGTGGCTCTAAATGAGGTGTCTACGATTCATCGTCGTACTCGCGTGACTAGCAACGTCAAGTGGGGGGTGTCTCGAGGACTCGGAATCGCAGGGATCTATAGCGTTTGGGTCGGCGTGCTTTACGCGCTACGCGGTGCAGAGCCTTTTCTCCGCCAAGGAGTTAGTCCGTTGGCGCTCATTGCGACCTATCTCGTCGTCGGTGTGTCGGCTGGGGGAGTAATCGGTCTACTGCGACCGCTTACGTACCATGGAGTCGGTGCCTACATCGTCGGGTTGTTCGCAGGAGCGCCCATCGGCATCGGGCTGACGCTTTGCGTGAAGGGCCTACCAGCTATGTGGCCGGAAGTTGTATGGAGCGGTCTGCCCGTGCTTTGCGTGCTCATAGGCTTAGCAGTCGGCCACGAGCTTCGAAAGAACGCGAAACGAGAAGACAACGATTTGACTTAAATTCGATCGCGTTACCACAGTCACCGGGGTCAGAGTGGCGCCCAAGTCCGATCGCGTCCTTTCACCTCAGCCGCATTTCACAGTTCCGGGTCGGTTTGGGGGGTGATTTACCAATGAGAGCGCGAGACGAACTCCGGTCCAGGCACGCAATCTACCGGGTCGAGGCGCGGCACCCTCGAGGCAATCCTGCCGAAGGAGTATGCCGACTGCGGGCACGATGCACCTCTTGCTCCACGTGCGCGGGCGGACATCGGAGCGCTGGAAGTTATACGCGTCAATCTTACCGGGGCGCCCTTCCTTATTGCCACCGGCCGGGTCTCAACTGGGTGCTCGGGGCACGCCCGAGTCGCCGGGCATCGCGTCCTCCGCCCTTGCCGGGGCGGTGGGAGGGCGCTGGTGCAAGAGTGCTGTGGGAGAGGCCCTTCAGATGTTCAAGGTTTCGCGTCGCGTCTTCCAGGCGTGGGATGAAGCGGGGTATGTGACGCGTTACACGGACATGTACGAAGGCATCGTCGGGCCGGAGATCCACATCGAGGCTGGGGCCTCGGGCGAGCTCAATAAAAGTACCTGATGAGACCCTGAGGAAATCCAATGCGGTGTTCCAGGAGACTGGCCAGCGCCATCGGCGCCGGACCTATTCACTGAACTCGCGGAGCGGCATGAGGGATTCGTGCCCGATGTCTAGCGGAGCGCGCGTTAGGCGCATCGCGCGAGCGGGACCATGAACGCATGGGCTGCCTCGAATCCTCAGAGGCAGCCCCCCTTTTAAGGGTGCGGCGGAGACGATCCGCCGCACGGTCTGCGATGGGCCAGGAGCTGGCCGAGATCCAGATGCCCGACGGGGATGCCATGGGGGTACGACGCGAACGGGCGGCAGCGGCTCAGTCGCGACCGGTTCGGCAACGAGACGCGGATCGAGTGGCTCGACGGCGGGCGGATCGCGTCGATCACGGACCCGGCGAACCGGACCACGAACTTCGCGTACGAGAACGGCAAGCTCAGGACGATCACCGACCCCGGGCTGCGGGTGACCACGGTGACGACGGTGACGACGGTGATGATGGACGCGAACGGCGACGTCGAGTCGATCGTGGACCCGGGATCGCGAACGATCTTCCGCGGGACGTACCAGGGGCACGTGCTCCTCTCGAGCCGGGACGCCCGCGGGAGCCAGACGGACTACGCCGCGGACCGGCTGGCGCGCGTGCGGACGGCACAGACCTCCGCCAGGTGACGACGAACGGGAAAAGCGCACGGCCGAGCTGGTGACGCCGCGGAGCCTCGAGACGCCGTACAGGCATCACGAGGCACCCCGGAAGCCGTCAGCGCTCGATTGCAGAATGATTACATGAACACGTCGACGACCACTTCGAGGTCCTCGCCGCCGAACGGCCGCATCAGCGTGACGATGCGGCCGTTCGGCATCACATCCCGCGGGACGTCGTCGGCGATGAGCACGGCAGGCACGTTCAGGATCACACTCAGAACCGCTGCCTCGGGTGCGTCGACGATCAGAAGGCGGGGCGAGTGAAGCGTGGCCAGTCGCTCCGCGAGCTCGATCGTCCCGGCCTCCAGCACGCGGAGATCGTCCCGGTCCCGCAGGCACTCACGGACGTAGCGCCTCACGTCTGCGTCCGCCGCGACCACGAGTACCGTGTGCCGCTGGCGCTGATCGTCGAGCGCGGGCAGCGCGGCCTGCTGGTCGCTCGCCAGCAACTCGACCTCGAGCCGCACACGCGCCGAGGGCAACGGCGCGCGATCGTCGCGATCGTCGCGATCGCGCGCTGGGTCGTCATCCCTGATCGGCGGTTGCACCGGTCGGGAACGAAAACCGGTCAGTTACACACGGCGTTCTTGCCTTTCGTGCATCCCAGATACACTTCCTGTGCGCCCGAAGCGTGGTCCTCGATGCGAAACGCGGCGTATGGAGTCCCGTCGGCTTTCTTGAACAGCCATGCGTGACCGACATAGGTCGTATACCCGCTGCTCCCTCCGGGCTGCAACGGCGCGTACGGTTGCTGCGTGCCGTCCCGTTTGACCCAGATCATGTCGAGAACCTCGCACGTCGCGTTCGTGAACAGGACGTTCACCTCCGCCCCGCCGGGGATCGACACGGGTACCGGATCGTACGGTATGGCCTCCAATTGCACCTCGCGCGAGGGACGTGGGGCGGGCTTCGGGCAGGTGGACTGGCCCTTTTCCAGACGGGCGCCCTGGTCCATGACGGCGCGCGTTGCGGCATCAGGACCGGTCGGAGCGTCGGTCGTGGCGCACGCGCCGATCGCGACAGCGGCGGCGGCGAACAGCGAGACTGCGGCGAGTCGGTTCATCGGGACGGTCCTCGAAGGGGTTCAAGGTGATGGTGGCGTGACCACACTACCCACCGAACGCTCCCGGGACGGACCACCCACGTTGCCGTCAGGGGTAACCCACGTTGCTATCTGGCCTGACCGCGCGCCGATGCGCGTTCATTCGGCCGGTCTCCCCTGATTCGGCGAACAAAACAACCTCGGTGACCCATCCGCGCAACGTGAGTGATCCGTGGCGGGCAGGTCGAGGGCGTATTGTCGTGTCAAAATCACGATGGTCCACCTTACAGATCGAGGTTCCCATGCGCTCGATGGCGCAGTGCCTTCCGCTGGCCGTGCTCGGGATGGTCGTGAATGCATGCGAGCGTCCGACTGCTCCAACCAGTTCTCCGGCAAGAGTGCTGGCTGAACGTCCGCCGAACGCATCGATGTCCGACGCCGCCACCGGCGGCCGACTCGGCTTCTACCTCTTGCCGTCTCTCGTCGCCAATCCGGGGCCGTTTGCCGGGACATTCGATGCGACACTCGCTCCATACGCGACGATGTGCGAGTTGATCAATGCGATCGTCGGTTGTGGCGACGGGGACAACCTCATGACCTTTCCGTTTGGTGGTGCGGGGCCTACCGGAATCACGGTGAACGCATTGACCGAGTCGTACAATGCCAACTGGAATAAACCGACCCTCGGCATCGGGAAGTACCGTCTGTCGGTCAACGTGGATGCGACCACTGCGGACGGCATCAGCCGACAGATCGGACTCGGGTTCGTGGACCTTCAGGTGATCTCGAAAAAGAAGGATCCGGTGGACGCGGGGTTCGTGCCTGTGGTGAAGGGCTCACCGATTCCCGTCAAGTTCCGCATCGAAACTGGTACGGTCGGTGGGATCAGAGTCGGTGGGGTCGCCGGGGTGCTCGTGGTTGGCACTCGCGAAGTGATTCGCGTGTCCGTCTTCGATCTGAAAGGCCAGGCGATGTCTTGCCCTGGGCTTACGTGGACGAGCTCCAACCCCGCGGTCGTATCGATCAACGCGACTAACGGCGTCTTCGAAGCGCTTGGCGTCGGTCAGGCGACGATCACCGTGGCGTGCCGGGGTGTATCCGGGTCGACCGTGCTCAACGTTTTCCCGCTCCCCGTGCCGGACTGAATCCAGGCTCATCGCGATACGCAGCCGGCGTGACGCCATAGGCCTCCTGGAAACAGCGCCGGAAGTACGCCACGCTGTTGAAGCCAACGGCATACGCAACGTCCGCGACGGTGCCCGACCTGGACGCGAGGAGTCGGGCACCCGCGGCGATGCGCATGCTTCGAATGAGGTCGGATGGCGCGAGCTCGAACAGATCGCGCGTGCGCCGGAACAGGCGACTGCGCTCCACTCCTGCCTCACGCGACAACGCGGTGACGTCGAAGTCGGAATCCGGGAGATGCCGCTCAATGATCCCGGTGACCTTGTCCATGAACGCGCGGTCGGCCGGCGAGAAGCGGTCGGCCTCGATCGGCGCTGAATCAGCGGTCGGCGGCGAAGCCGCGTCGTTGAGCGGTGCCCCACTCGTCAGGCGCGCACGAAGCCGGCGACGCGACTCGATGATGTTTCTGACCCGCGCCTCGAGCTCGCGCATCTCGAACGGCTTGACGATGTAATCGTCCGCTCCGCCCTCGAGCCCGGCCAGCCGCTGGTCCCCTTCGGCCTGGGCCGTCAGGAGGATCACGGGCACGAAGTCGGTCTCCGGGCTCGACCGCAGCGCGCGCAGCAGCGCATGGCCATCGGTTCCCGGCATCATCACATCCGAGATGACGATGTCCGGAAGATGCCGCTGCGCCAGCATGATGCCTTCGGCGCCATCGCCGCCTTCGATGACGCGAAACGTCGACGCGAAGTGATCGCGAACGTACGCACGGAGGTCGGCGCTGTCGTCGACGACGAGCAGGGTCGGCACATCGCGCTCGGCATCCGCATCGGTGGTGTCATCGTCGATGATCGTCTCGGGCGCGTGGTCGGCCGTATCGACGAACGCGACGGCCGGCACCTCTCCACCTGACGCGGCTGCGGCCGGCGAGTCGGCAACATCGGCCGTGCCTCGAGGGAGCGTCACGCTGAACGTCGTGCCCGCCTCGTTACTCGCCACCGTCACGCGACCCTGCTGCACGTCGACCAATTCCTTCACGAGCGAGAGGCCAATACCGGTGCCCGGCTGGGCGCGCGAACTCGATTCGTCAGTCTGGTAGAATCGCTCGAAGACGTGGGCGAGCTGATCGGCCGGTATCCCCGGACCGGTATCGATGACATCGAGCGTCAGCGTCGCGGCGCCATGCGTCAAGACAATCTCGATCGACCCACCGGCTGGCGTGAACTTGATCGCGTTCGACAGAAGGTTCGTGAGAATCTTCTCGAATGCATCCGGGTCGAGCACGACCGGTAGTTCGTCAGGCACGTTCAGCGTCAACGCTATCGACCGCTGTTCGGCGACCGCAACGAATGCGGACGTGATGCCGCGGATCAGCGCCACGAGATCGAACCGGCGTGGCGACAATCGCATCTCGCCTGCCTCGAGCTTGGCAACGTCGAGAATCTGATTGACGAGTCGCAGCAGCCGCTGCGAGTTCCGCATGGCGATGTCGAGCCAGCGCTGCACTTGCGGATCGGCCCCGACGCGCGCCCGAATGTCCTGCAGCGGCCCGATGGTGAGGGTGAGTGGGGTGCGGAGCTCGTGCGATACGTTCGCGAAGAACCGCGTCTTCGCCTGGTCGAGTGCCGCGAGCTGCACGTTCTGCTCGGCCAACTGGCGTTCGCGGTTGCTCAGCTCGATGGTTCGCTCGCTCACGACGCGCTCGAGCTCCGCAGCGCGCGTGTGCAGGCGTGCGACGCGCCAGCGGAAGCCGGCGACGAGGAGCGTGCCTAACGTCGCGATCAGCGACCAGCGGAACAGGCGCGTCTCCCAGAGCTGCGGCAGTACATGCACGGTCAAGGTCCCGCCAGGCTCGTGCCATCCACCCTCGGCCGTACTCGACTCGACGCGAAAGGTGTACTCGCCAGGCGGGAGTTTCGTGTAGAAGGCCGTGCGGCGATTGCCGGCGTCGACCCAATCCTTGTCGTACGGCTCGAGCCGATAGCGAAACCGAACGTTCCGGGGCTCGAGGAACGTGAGCGCCGTATACTCGATCTGTACGTCGCGCTCGTCGATGCCGAGGGCGATGGAATCCGCATTCGGTGGTCGAGCCTGACCGTTCGCGACGACCTGCTCCACCAGTATCGGTGGCGCGAGTCGCTCACCACCCGCTCGGGCCGGATCGACAACGACCACACCGTCCTGCGTCGGAAACCAGAGGCGCCCGTCCTTTCCCTTTGCACCGGCCGGATAGACCCCGCCATTCGCTTCGCGGTTCCGCATGCCGTCGCGTTCGGTGTATCCGGTCGAGTGGACACGCTTGATCTTCCCGTCGGCGAACGCGTTGAGCTCCGCGCGCGTCACCCAGAAGATTCCGCGGTTCGTGCTCATCCAGAATCGGCCAGCGTGATCCTCGAGAATCTGATGGATGACTTCGTCGAACAAGCCATCGCGCGTGCCGACGCGCACGATGCGGCGATCGCATTCGCTGCGCTCGGTGCAGGTCCCACCGGCGCTCCCCCATGCGCGCGGATCGAGACGGGCGAGGCCACGCCCCTCGGTTCCGACCCACAGCCACCCGTCCGCGTCCTCGTACAGCGATCGAATGAGGTTGCTTGGAAGACCGTCGGCGGCGGTGATCGCGGTGAACCGCCTATCATGGTAGCGAACGACGCCGCCGCCGTTCGTTCCCATCCAGACGGCGCCGTCACGCGTGTTCACGAAGGCGCGGACCGGCGCGCGGGGTGCGCCGTCCGCCGAGTCCAGGTGCGTCCAGCGCGCACCGTCGAGGCGGAAGAGGCCCCCGCCGGATCCAGCCCAGATCGCGCCTGACGCATCCCCGTGGAGCGCGAACAACGTTCGCAGCTCCTCACCCGGCGGGCCCGCATAACGACAGGTCATCGTCGCGGTCTCACATACGTTCGCAAAGAACCGTTGTCCTCCGACCCACATCGCGCCCGGTTTCGGCTCGTAGAACGTGTTGATCCGCGGTCTCACACGCGGCGGTCCGAACGACTCCACGCGCCCGGTACTCGGGTCGATCCGGCTCAAGCCCTTGCCCGCTGTTCCCACCCAGACGACGCCGGAGTAATCGATCAACGTCGGATAGACGTTCTGGTCCGCCACACCCTCCTTCGTGCTGTACGTGGTGAACAGCGCCGGCTTGAGGCGGTGCAAGCCGGCCGCGTGCGTTCCTAACCAGAAGCTTCCCTCACGATCGACGAGCGCCGTCGTGATCGTATACGGCGGGATGATGGCGCCGGTCGTCGGCTCAGGCGGCGCGAGTGCGAAGGTCTCCCGGCCGTCGCGAAACACTGCTGGGCCAGCGGCGTGCCAGACCGCACGTCCATCGGTCCAGAGCCTCGTGCCCATCAGGAACTGACCTAACGAGTCGACGACCGCGACCGACGTCGAGTCGACGCGGTATAACCGACGCTCTGCCTGGACGTACAGCGCGGCCGCCGTGGGCGAGCGCACGACGTTGAGCACGAGCAGCGGCTGCGCCGGATCCAGCCCGGGAAGAGGTACGCGTGTGGGGCGATCCCGCCATCGCCAGAAGCCGCGATTCGCAGCGATCCAGAGCGTTCCGTCAGAATCTTCGTCCATGCGACCGACGATGTCGCCATCGAGCGCCGAATCGGCCGCGACGCGCGTCGCCTGACCGTTGGGAGTGATGCGGAAGATCCCTCGGCGCTCTGTTCCCACCCAGATGCTGCCGTCGCTCCGCTGCACGAGCGATCGCGCGTAGGCGGAGATCGTCTCGCGCCCTATCGGTACGAAGCGATCGTCGCGGATGACTCCAACGCCCTTCGTCGTCGCGACCCAGACGACACCGGTCGAATCCTCGAGGACCGTCTCGATCTGTTCGTCGCCGAGTCCGCGGTCGCGGTTGACGTGGACGAAGGCGCCGTCACGGAAATGGACCAGGTGGTGCTGTTCTGTGAATAGCCACAGCGTGCCGTCGCGCGCTTCGCGAACCCACATGATCCGATTGCTCGGCAGCCCTTCCGATGTGGCCGAGTTGAATACGGTGAATCGAACGCCGTCGAAGCGCACGAGACCATCGAACGTCGCTGCCCAGATGTAGCCCGAACGACTCTGGATCAGCTGGTTGATGGAGTTGACGGGCAATCCGTTCTCGACGGTCCACGACTCATGGACCCATAGCGCGGACGGGTCGAGTGACGCGGGAGGACGCGTGGACTGCGCGGTCGCTCCAGTGAACGCAACGATCGCCAGCGTGCTGGCACGCACGAGCGTCCAGGGCGGCACTCCAGGGGGGCGTTCGATGGGAATGAAAGAGCGGAGCGAAATAGTAGGGAACCCCGAGCGGAAGAGCAACGGAGGGGAGCTGGCGTTGGCGGAGTCGACGCGGAGGCCGTGACCGGGATTGACCGACGCGAGCATCCACGGATCTTTCGCTCACCAGGATGTACCGAGGCGCGATCCGCGAAATGCTCGACACCCCACCATCGCTCTCATACCGCCTCGGCCTGGCTGTCCTCCGTGGAGTCGACCCCGACGAGGCACCGCCATGGCTCGTGGTCGACGAACGTCTGGGCGCGCTCGTCGCGCCCGGCCACCGGTTCGCCGAGCTCCGCGCGTGGGCGGTCGCGAACGGCGTACCCGAGAGTGCGCCGCCTGACGAGCTCGACGCACCCCTGCTCGACCCCAGGACGCCACGTCCCTATCAGCGCGAGGCGGTCGACCGCTGGCGCGCGTCGGGCTCGCGCGGGTCGGTCGTCCTGCCCACCGGCGCCGGGAAGACGCTCGTCGCGCTCCTCGCCATAGATGAGCTGCGGGCCGGCGCCTGCATCGTTGCACCCACACGAGCGCTCGTGGCACAGTGGTTCACGCAGCTCGCCGACGCGTTCGGCGTCGATCGCGTGGGGGCCTACTACGGGGACGAGAAGGAAGTGCGCGCCCTCACCGTCACCACCTATCACTCGGCATTCTCGCTGCTCGAGCGATGGGGAGATCGGTTCGCGCTGCTCGTGCTCGATGAAGCGCACCACCTCGCCGACACCGCGCAAGGCGACGCACGCGCGTGGCACGACCATCTGCGCATCGCGCCGTGTCCGTTCCGATTAGGGCTGACCGCAACCTACCCGGACGGCCGAGACGCCGAGCTGCGACGTCTCGTCGGACCGGTTGCATACCGGCGCACGATCGGCGAGATGACGGACGCCGAGCTCGCGCGGTTCGCGCTCGTTAGGCGCTACGTACGGCTGACGCCCGCCGAGGAAGGCCGATACGCAGCACTCACCGCGGTGTACGAGCGCCATGTCGCAGCGGCGGGACACCGCGAGCGGGCAAGCACTCCGGCCGACGCGTGGCGGATGTTCGCCGCGAGTGCTCGTCGCTCCCCGGTCGCACGCCGGGCGTTTCGCGCGTTCCACGAGCGCGAGCGTCTCGTCCGCCTCGCCGAGGGCAAGCTCCGCGAGGCGGAGCGGATTCTGCGTGCGCATCCCGCCGAGCAAGCCGTGCTGTTCTGTGGTGGAACTGACGCTGCCGAAGCGGTGTCGCGCGAGCTCGCGATCCCGATGATCACGGCCACGACGCCGGCGTCCGAGCGCCACGCGCTGCTGGGTGCACTCGCGCGTGGCGACGTGCGCGCCGTCGCCAGCGTGCGCGTGCTCGACGAGGGATGGGACGTGCCCGGCGCGAAGCTCGGCATCGTGCTCGGCGACTCCACACGCGGGAGCGCTCGCCAGCACGTCCAGCGGCTCGGCCGCCTGCTGCGCCGGCAGGGAGACGCGATGGCCTCGCTCTACGAGATCGTCGCTGCCGGCACGTACGAGTTCTTCGCGTCACAGAAGCGTGGCACCGGCGTGAAGCGCGTATCCGAGGGGCAGCTCGGCTTTGGTGTGTAGCGCCGCGGCGGACCGGCCATGCTGAGCCGCGCGCACGTCGCGCCGTTCGTTCGGCGCGAGCGCGGTGTCATTCACGTGGACTACCTCGCGGACCCGGATGGCCGCGTCGCGACTCTGCTCGATCGTTTCTGCCGCCTCGTACGTCGCCTCGAGGGCCGGCCGCGGGCGACCGTGGTCGAGGCATTGCGGCGACAGGAGCGGCGGGTTCGCGATGCCGCGCGGCTCGCCGGCATCGCCAAGACGTTGCTGGACCTGTCGGAGTTCGTACCGCCTGACGAGGCAGCGCTCGCGCCGGAGGTCCGGGATGCGGTGTTTCGCGCGCGCGGGCGCCGGTGGCCGCCGATCCCCGGCGACCACGCCGCCCCGTACGCCGACGTGGCGGCGACGCTCGGCCGCTCGGTGGACGACGTCAGGCGGATCCTGTACGCGGATGCTCCCGGCGCTCGTGTGCTGCGCCGAGCGCCAGATATCGACGGACGCGCGTTGCTGGCGCGATACAACCTGGAGCTCGCCCGCGCCGTGTTGCTCGACGCCGAGAGGCTCACGCTCACGGCGCGTGGGGGATGGCGCGGCATCTTCCGCGCGCTCAAGTCCGCGCGGCTGATGTACACCGTCAGGCGCCGGGGCCGGTCCTACGAGGTGGAGGTCACCGGACCGGCTGCCCAGTTCATCGTCAGGCCAGCGCGCTACGGCGCCAGGCTCGCGCGGGTGGTACCGGCGCTGATGCGCGCGCCGTCATGGCGATTCGAGGCCGACGTTCGTGGCGCCGACGGGACCCTGCTCTCATTTCGCGTGCACGGGCAGCCGCGTGCGCCGACGACGCGAGCTCCCGTGGGCGGGGAGGCGCGGCGCGCCGGCTACGACTCGGCGTGGGAGCGCTCGCTCGCGTCCGACTTTCGTCAGCGGTTCGGCGGTGAGGCTCGGAGCGGATGGACGTTGACGCGCGAGTCGAGCCCGGTCGCGATTGGCGACGAGGTCTTCCTGCCCGATTTCACGTTGCGGCACGCCGACGGGCGGGAGGCGCTCGTGGAGCTCGTGGGATTCTGGACGCCCGAGTACCTCGCGGCCAAGACGCGCAAGATCGCGGCGGCAGGGCTTGGGTCACTCATCCTGGTGGTCTACCGCGGGCTCGCGGTTGGAAACGCTACCGCCGGGCTGGAGTCAGCGGTCGGCGCGGAGCGCATCGTCTGGTTCACGGAGAAGCCACGGGCGGCCGACGTGGTCCGCGCGGCGGAGCAGTGCTCTACTCCACGCGCGTGAGCTTGATCGCCGGCGAGCGTGAGTGGGGTCGAGCTCCACGGTGCTCAAGCGACACGAGGCGTCACTGGCCGAATGGCGCGTTTTGGCGCACCGTTAACGCACTATCCGTCTCGTTGCCGACCACACCATGGGTGCGCTCGAGGACCGCCACACCAGAGACACGTCCGAGTCGAGTCGTTCTCCAGCGGATCGACTCGATTCGTGGAAGGCGATTGCCGTCTACCTCGGGCGTGGCGTTCGGACTGTACAGCGCTGGGAGCGCGAGGAAGGGCTGCCTGTCCACCGCCTCGCGCACGAGAAGCGCGGGAGCGTGTACGCGCACCGGCAGGAGGTGGACGCCTGGTGGGAGAGCCGCAGGCGCACGCCTTCCAGCTCCGGGCCGGTCGGTGCGGCGCCCGACACGCCGCCATCGCCCGGGATCGAGCGTCTGACGTGGATGTCCGCGGCGACGTTCTGGCCGGCGCTATCGTCGGACGGGCGTCTGCTCGCGTACGTGTCCGATGGCGGCCGCGACGGGACGTCGCCGCAAATTTGGCTGCAACAGATCGGCGGGGCGGCGGTCTGCCTGACGAGCGGCGTGTCCGAGCGGTCGCATCTCGCGTTCTCCGCGGACGACACGCGTCTCGTCTTCACCGCCAACCATGAGTCGGGGCAGAACGTGTACGTCATGCCGACGTTGGGGGGCGAACCCCGGGTGCTGAAGCAAGCGGCGAGGGCAGGCAGACCGTCGCCGGACGGCAGATGGCTGGCGTACATAGCGCTCGATGAGCCGGCTGGCGTCCGGATCGCGGCGATGGACGGGTCATCGAACCGGCCGATAGCACCGAGCCTGATGGACGTGTCGTTCGCGGTCTGGTCGCCGGACTCGAGGTGCCTCCTGGTCCAGGCGCACGCCGATCCGTCAACGGAGCCCGATTACTGGGTTGTCCCGATCGACGGCGGTGTCGTGACGAACACGGGCATCCTCCAACGGCTTCGCGAACGCGGCTCCTTTCCGCTGACGTTGCCCGCAGCGTGGGTGCGAGACACCCTCGTCTTCTCCCTGATCACGCCACGGGGCGTCACGCTCTGGCGGCAACGCCTCGCACTGTCAACGCTCGAGCCGGCAGGCGACCCGGAGTGCCTCTCGCGAGGTGCGGAGCTCGATTCCTTCCCGACCGCGGGTGGCGGACGCGTCGCGTTCGTCACCACGCATCCCGATCAGAATCTCTGGGCGTCGGCCCTCGACGCCGAAACGGGGATGACGCTCGGCCCGTTGCGGCGCCTGACGCGCGGGCCCGGTATCGTGACTCATCTCTCGGTGTCATACGATGCGCCGACGCTGTCGCGCTTCTACGCGCGGCCCGGGGTCACGGGGATCATGCTCAGGAATCTCGCCAGCGGCGCGGAGACCGCGTTCGCACCGGAGCCGCCGCTGGAATACGGCTACCCGGCCATCTCGCCGAGTGGGCAACAGCTGGTGTACGGGGCGAGGCTGGTGGGTCCGCGCGTCATGCGGCCCATCTTCGTTGCGTCGCTTGCCGATGGAACGACGCGCACGCTCGGCGACGACCTTGGTGCCCGTCCACGGCAGTGGGTCGATGAGCGGTTCATTGTCGTCGAACGGTTCGGCGGGCGGCTCCACTCGGTCGAGCTGCTCGATTCGACGAGCGGGGCGCGGTGGGACCTCGTGTCGAGCTCGGACCTTTCGATCACGAACCCTCGCGTGTCACGCGACGGCCGCTGGGTCGCGTTCGACGCAGCACGCCCGGGTGGCGCGCCGAGCGTGTTCGTGGCTCCGCTACGTCTGCGCGAGCCGACCGCGCAGGATGAGTGGGTAACCGTCGACCGCTCGGCGAGTCATCCATTCTGGTCGGCCGACGGCGCGTTCGTCTACTACCTCCCGACGATTCCGAGCGGTGACTTCCGCAACGTCGTGCGGGCACGCCGCTTCGACGGCACCGCCGGGCGCCCGATCGGCGAGCCAATCACCGCCTTCGCATCGACGGAGATGGTCGTGCCGGTGGGGCTGAGCGGGACGACGCCGGTTGCGACGCACGACGAGTTCATCTTCGTACTGGGCGACTTCCGGGGCGACGTCTGGATGATGGACGTGTGAGATAACCCCAGGGAGATCGTCTGCCTGATGGCGGCCGTATCGATCGGCTCCGCCTTTACGTCGTTCGGTCGTCCCGTTGCGCGGTTGCGCGTTTCCTGTCATCTTCCCCTCGTCTTGACAGGGGAAGCCATGCATGGGTAACGACCGGTTCGATCTCCTCCAGGGCACACTTGGGCTCGTTGTGCTCAAGTCGCTGCTGGGCGGCGAGCTCCACGGGTACGCGATCGCGCGATGGGTGCAGGCCACGACCGGTGAGGTGCTCCACGTCGAGGAAGGCTCACTCTATCCTGCGCTACGTCGGCTCGAGGACCGCGGCCTCATCACGGCGCACTGGGGACTGTCCGAGAACAACCGGCGAGCCCGGTACTACGAGCTCACGCCGGCCGGGCGGCGACACCTCAAGAGTGAAGCCGCGCGCTGGCTCGAGTACGCCGGCGCGGTCACACAGGTGCTGCGCGCTGCTCCGAGCCTGGCCTGACGAATCCGAGTGGAGTGAAGCGTGGCTGGCGAACGACGTGAACCCGCGTGGCGGCGGTACAGCCGCCTCCTCCGCACGGACATCGCGCGTGATGTCGATGAAGAGCTCGCGTTCCATCTCGAGATGAGCGCGCGCGACCTCGAGGCGCGCGGGATGACGCCAGAGGATGCACGACGCACGGCCCAGGAGCGATTCGGCGACCCGACTCGCGTCGCCCGGTGGCTCCGCCGCCACGACCATTCCAAAGAGCGCGCCCGGCGCGTGAGGGAAACAATGAGCACCGTTGGACAGAACCTTCGCGCCGGTGTGCGCCGCCTCCTCAAGCAGCCGACGTTCACCGCGGCCGCCGCGCTGACGCTCGCGTTAGGCATCGGCGGCACCACCGCGATGTTCAGCGTCGTCTATGGCGTCGTGCTCCGGCCGCTCCCGTTCGGCGAGCCCGAGCGTCTCGTCCGCGTGTGGACCGAGTGGCAGGCGACCTTCGGCCGCGGCGCCGTCAGCTCGGCGAACGCCGTCGACTGGCGCGCGCAGAACCGCGTCTTCGAGGACCTCGCCATCATCCGGAACGGGAACTACAGCCTCACCGGGCTCGGCGAACCCGAGCGGCTCAACGGCGTCCGGGTGTGGTCGAGCTTCTTCTCCGTGCTCCGCGTGTCGCCGCACCTCGGCCGCACGTTCACCGAGGCCGAAGAGCAGGAAGGCAACAATGACGTCGTGGTGCTGAGCCACGCCCTCTGGGTGCGCCGATTCGGCGCGGATCCCTCCATCATCGGGCGCTCGATCCGGCTCAACAGCGTTCCCACGACAGTCATCGGTGTCATGAAGCCGGACTTCCGCTACCCGACACGGGAGGTCGAGCTGTGGGTGCCGCTCGTGATCCCGGAAGGCGAGCTCGCCTTTCGAACGGCGGGCTCGTACAGCGCTGTCGCGCGTCTCAAACCCGGCGTCACGCTCGAGCAGGCACGCGCTGACATGCGCAGAGTCTCCGCGGACCTCGCGCGAACGTACGCGGACAACGCGCAGATCGGCGTCGGGCTCGCGCCGCTCCTCGATGACATGGTCGGCGCCGTGCGACGGCCACTCTACATCCTCCTCGGCGCCGTCGGCGCGATGCTCCTCATCGGCTGCGCCAACCTCACCAACCTGCTGCTCGCGCGCGGTGTGGCGAGGCGCCGAGAGCTCGCGGTGCGTACCGCGCTCGGCGCCTCACGCGGGCGGCTCATCGAGCAGTCGATCAGCGAGCTCGTACCACTGCTCGTGCTGGGTGGCGTGCTCGGGCTGCTCGTCGCCACCTGGGTGGTGCGCGGGCTCGTCCCGCTCTTACCCGCCGACCTCCCACGGGCCGAGTCCATCGAGATCAGCCTGCCGGTGCTCGGCTTCACGACACTCGTCGCCGTGCTGGTCGCGGTCCTCGTCACGATCTGGCCGGCAATCGACGCGGCGAGGACCAGCGTGAGTGTGGGGCTCGGGGAGTTGTCGCGTGGATCCACATCCGGGCCGCGGCGGGCGCGCCTACGCGACACGCTCGTGATCGCGCAGATCGCCGCGACCCTGATGCTGCTCGTCGGTGCGACGATCCTCATGCGCAGTTTCGTCGCCGTGAGTCAGGTGAGTCCCGGCTTCAACCCCGACGACGTCCTGAGCGCCCACGTGGCGGTGCCGCGGTCCAAGTACCCGGAGGACGCGCACGTCATCGCCTTCCAGACGCGCCTGCTCGATCGCCTCCAGACGCTGCCCGGCGTCGTGGCTGTCGGGATGGTGAATCGACTCCCGTTAGGCGGCGGCAATCAGACCGGCGGGCTCGGCGTCGAGGGTGTGGAGTCGAAGGTAGAGACGCCGAGCATCCAGACGCGATCCGTGTCACCCGACTACTTCCGCGCGCTCGAGATCCCCATCAAGGAAGGGCGGTCGTTCACCTCATCCGATGGTGCCGATGCACCGACCGTCGCGATCATCGACGAAGCGCTCGCCGGCCGGCTGTTCCCGGGAACGAGCCCCCTCGGCCGTCGCATTCGCGAAGGGAACGACCAGTGGAGCACGATCGTCGGCGTTGTCGGCCATATTCGGCACAGCGGGCTCGCGAACGAGTCCGAGCCGCAGGTCTACTGGAACTATGCACAGCGACTCCAGGATCGGATGGCGCTGGTGGTGAAGACGCGCAGCGAGCCGGCGGCGCTCACGCAGTCCATCGCCGCCGCCATCCGCGAGGTGGACCCGGAGCAGCCCATCTACGACGTCCGCACGCTCGACGACGTCGTCGACCGCTCACTCGGTCAGCGCTGGTTCCAGATGATGCTGCTCGGCGTGTTCGCGGCGATCTCGCTCCTGCTCGCGAGCATCGGCACGTATGGCGTGATCGCCTTCGGTGTGGGGCAACGGCTCCGGGAGTTCGGCGTGCGGATCGCGTTGGGCGCTCGACGACCTGACGTGATCGGGCTGGTGCTCCGGCGTGGCGGGATGTTGTTCGCGCTCGGGGCCGCTGCCGGTCTCATCCTCGCGCTGGTCACGGTGCGCGTGCTCTCGACACTCGTGTACGGCGTGACCCCGCACGACACGCCGAGCTTCGTCGCGGCAACGCTGGTGCTGTGTGCCGTGAGCATGGTCGCATGCTACATCCCCGCGCGGCGTGCGGCGCGGGTGGACCCGTCGAGCGCGCTCCGGAGCGAATAGCGCTGCCTCTCCGTTACGGCGTCACGCTCCTCGCGGCGACGAGATGGAGAGCTTGTAGCCGTCCAGGTCGAAGAGGCGGAACATGCGCACCCCCCACGGCATGTCGGCCGGCTCGCTGGCCAGCGTGCCGCCGCGCGCCTTGATCCGGTTCGCCACATCGTCGATGCTCTCCGAGGTCGTGAACGAGAGCGAGAACCCCTCGCCCTTCACGCGGTCCCAACCCCGCCCTCCGTCGTCCTGATTGAGAAGGATCCGGACCGATCCGGCTTGGAGCGCGACCGCGCGCAGGGCGCCATCGCGGACGTATTCCTGCTCGACGGTGAACCCGACGACGTCGCGATACCAGGCGACGCTGGCCGGCAGATCCTTCGCGGTGAGCGAAACCCCAAGGCCGATGGCCGTGAACGGGGTGCTGTCGGTGGCGGTGGCGTCGGTGTGGGCCGAAGGCGAGTTGACGGTCATCGCATCTCCTTAAGGGCTCTGATCGACGGGCGTTCGGTGCCCGCCGGAAGGCTCGTATAGTACTCGGCCGAGCCCGTCCCGACGACGGGCGCCTCGCGTTCGTGGCGCGCTGGCAGGCGTCGGCCGTCGCGGGAGAGAGTGTTCCAGGACCGGAAGCGGCGAGCATCCTGTGATACGGCATTCCATCTATGGCCCTCGCGCCGCGCCCGCAGGGGGAGCGATGCGTGTCACCACGATCCGCGAGGAGACCATGCATCGAACATCGTACGTCCTGCTCACCATCGGCCTCGCCGCCTGCTCGACCGACCCGAATGTCCAGCAGCCCACGGCGCCCGATGCCCAACTGACACTCTCGAAGCATCAGGACGAGGTCGAGTATCGGATCACCAAGCTCGAGCCACTCGACGGCCCGTTCGTCCGCGGCTCGGGGCTGACCTCGCGCGGCTGGGGCGTCGGCCACGCGAGTCACGCAACCGGCGCGATCCACGCCGTGCTCTGGCGCCACGACCGCGTGAAGGACCTCGGCTCGCTCGGCGGCGAGGAACACAGCAGCGCCGTGCAGTGGCGCGGGATCAACAGCCGCGGCATGGTCGTCGGCATCAGTTACACCGGTACGCCGCACACGCTCGGAGGCACGTGGAGCTGCAAGGCGTTCATCGCGTCGAAGGGGACGACCTGCGTCGGCTTCGTGTGGGATAACGGCGTCATGAGCGCGCTCCCCACGCTCGGCGGCGACAACGGCTTTGCCGCGGCGGTGAACGAGCGGGGGCAGGTCGTCGGGTGGGCCGAGACGGCAATGGTAGACCCGACCTGCGACGCGCCGCAGCGCCTCGGCTTCAAGGCCGTCCGTTGGGAGCCGAGGAAGGGGAAGCGAAGTGTGCTCCGCCCGTTGCCAGGTGATGCCGCCTCGGCGGCCACCGCCATCAACGAGCGCGGGCAGGCGGTCGGCATCTCCGGCGAGTGCGACGTCGCCGTGGGCCGCTTCAGCGCGAAGCGCGCCGTGCTGTGGGACGAGCATGGTCGACCGAGTGAGATCCCGAACCTGGGCGGCGAGGCGTGGCATACCCCGATGGCAATCAACGATCGTGGTGACGTCGCCGGTTTCGGGAACCCGCCCGGCGGCACTGGGCTGGCTCCGACGCTCAATGGCTGGGTGTGGACCGGCGGCAGCCGCGTCGTGCGCATCCTTCCGCTCGAGGGACACACCTCTGGCCAGGCCCGCGGCATCAACAACCGCCGGCAGGTCGTGGGCATCTCGAGCGGCCCGGGCGGGAGCAGCGCCATCATCTGGGAGAACGGCAGGGCGCGCGACCTCAACTCACTCGTCACGCCCTCGCTCGATCGCCTGATCTCGGCGCAGGACATCACGAACGACGGCGAGATCATCGGCTCGATGATCGAGGCGAGCACGGGGCGCGTGATCGGGTACGTCGCGACGCCGGTGCGGCGTCGCTGAGATCCCGACCGCGCCTCCCCTTCGCGGCGCGTGCCATGGCCGGCCGCGCCGCGATGGCTGCCGTTAAACGCCTCGTAGGTCCGATCCGATCGGTTCGGACGACGTTTCACCCGGATGCACCCACTTTCCGGTCGTTCACCATCGCGAACCCAATCAGCCAACGGGTTCGGCAGCGACCAAATCCCGAAAGTGGGGCGTATATGATGTATAGAACCTTGACCGGCGCGGCCTTGGCACTGGCCATCGCCTCGATCCAGACCCCGGCGGCCGCACAGCCCGCCACCCGCCCGAACCTGCACGTGAATCATGACAACCAAGGCCACGGTCACTCGGGCGGCCACCCCGACCTTCACGTCAATCCGAGGTGGAAGGAGTGCTCGTTCCAGCTCCATTCGTCCCTGACCCAGAGTGCCTGGCGCCAGTTCACCCGCGAAGCCGCCCTCGTCGCCTACTTCCGCCCGCTCGTCGACGCCCAACCCATGGGCAAGGGGCGGTTCGAGCTATCGGTGCTCCAGTGGGAGACAGGCATCGACGACCACGACGCCGCGTGGAACGACACGTTCGTCCACCCCGACTCCGCGCACTGGCTGTTCGAGGGTGACGGTCTCAAGTTCCCGGGCCTCATGGTCCGGGCGGGCGTTAGCGACAACACGGACGTGGGCGTCTACTTCACCAAGAACCCCGGCGCGAACTACGGGTTCTACGCCGCCCAGGTCCAGCACGCCCTCGTCCAGAGTCCGACCCGGACATG
>DASURJ010000380.1:0-3896 GCA_036280115.1 Gemmatimonadaceae bacterium | reverse complement strand
CCACCCCCGCACCTGCCCGTCATGCCGGGGATCCGCCGCGCCGATCCACCGGTCCCCATCGCGGGCAATCAGGTACAACCGCGCGTAGCCGAACGACTGCGCCTGCGGCACGTACCCCATCCCGCGTACTGCTTCGAGCGCCGTCGGGTCGAATGCCCCCTCGAGCTCGACGGAGCGTCCGATCCGCTGCGGATAGATGCGCGACATGCGCAGCGCCTCCAGCGGGTCGAGTCGGTAGTCCAGCACGTACGCCATCGTCTGCATCATGGCCAGCGGGATTCGACCGCCACCCGGCGACCCCACGACCAGCACCGGCCGGCCGCCGTCGAGCGCGATCGTCGGCGCGATGGTCGACTGCCGCGTACGCCACGCCGGCGCTCCCGGGCGATCGAGATCCTCCGCCCGGAAGAACCGTATCCCCGAGTCGTTGAGGAAGAAGCCAGAGACGGCCACCCCCGCGCCGAACACCGAGCTGTTCGTGACCGTGACCGCGACCGCGTTTCCGTGCGAATCCACCACGGAGACGTGCGTCGTCTCGCCGCCCGCGCCGCTTACATCGTTAGGCTGGCCGGGGCCGTCCGTCGCCACCGGCCCCGCGCCGGAGAACGGATCGTGTGACCGGCATTCGGCCGGCAGCCCCGCCCGGTCGAACGGCGCCGGGTCGAGCACCGGAAGCGAGTCGATCGGGCGCTTCACGCCAACGTACGCGCGCCAGCGGTCGGCGTAGCCCGACGAGATCACGCCGCGCGCCGGGATCGCCACCCAGCGCGGGTCATCGTTGAGCCGCCCCATCTGCTGCCCCGCGCGCATTGCCGACGCGAACACGTCGAACGCGTCGCCCGACCGTGTCGGGTACCCGAGTGCGCGCACGTCGAACCGCTCGATGAGCTTGAGCGAGAGCAGTAACTGCATCCCGCCCTGCGGGGGCGGCGCGGACAGCACGGCGCGCCCGCGGTACGACGTGCACAGGGGACGACGCCACGTGGGCGAGTACGCAGCAAGATCCTCGAGCGTGAGCGGGTGACCGCCCGCGTTCATCCGCGCGACGAGCTGTCGCGCCGTCTCCCCCTCGTAGAATCCCTTACGCCCCTCGGCCGCCACGCGTCGGAGCACCGCGGCGAGCTCCGGGTTCTTCACACGGTCGCCGACCTCGAGGCTCCCGCCGGCCGGCCAGTAGAGCGCGCGGGCGACCGGGTCACGCGTCAGGCGCGCCGAGTCGCGCTGGACCATCTCGGCGAGAACCTGGTAGAGCGGAAACCCGTCGTCGGCAATGCGGATCGCCGGCGCCATCACGACGTCGCGCGGGAGCTTCCCCAACCGCTCGTGCGCCTCGAGGAGCCCCGCGACGTTTCCCGGCACGCCGACGATACGAAGCGGCGCGGTCGAGTCGGGACGTGTGGCCCGCACTCGGCGGAAGGACGCGATCGGCTGGGCCGGATAGAAATCCACGTGCTCGGCGCGCTCGGCCTCCTGCAGCCAGACGAGCATCGCGCCACCGCCGCCAATCCCCGACATCTCCGGCTCCACCACGCCGATCGCGAACGCCGCGGCCACCGCGGCGTCGATCGCGTTGCCGCCACGGCGCAGCATCTCGACCCCGGCGTCCGACGCCAGTGGATGCGCCGATGTCACCATCCCGCGCTCGGCAACGAGCCGCCGGCCGATGTCCGGGGCGAGGGTCGGCGGCACGGGCGAAGGCGCTCCCGTGGAGCACGCCGCAGCGATGCATGCGGCCAGGACGAGCAATCTCTTCATGTGATGTCCAGGCTATCGAATGCGAGCCACGCCGTTCCCTGGCGTGGGGAATCGAACGAACACGGCCGGGTCGTGCCCGGGGACGATGAACCGCGGGGCGGACGCGAGCTTCGTCATGCGCTCGTGCGCGCGGAGGTTCGAGAGCGAGTCGAGGGTCTGCGCGATCGGTCGGCGCCGATCGAGGTTCTCGTAGAGGTACAGGTTGTCGGACGCGATGACGACCATGCCCGCCGGCGTACGAACGCTCGCGTACTGCGAGCCGTACGTGTGCTTACCGCCCGTGAATACGGTGATGCCCGGGATGATCTCCGTCGAGTCCCCCGCGATCTCCTCGAGCCGCCCGCGCGCCTTCAGCGTCGCGAACATGCGCGCGACGTCGGGATCGACTGCCCGATCGCGTACCTCGCCGTCCGGGCCGACGTGATGGTCGTACTCTTCCTTCTGGATCCACACCCGCGCGTTCGGAAAGAGATCGGCGCCATCGGCGTGATCCCAGTGTATGTGCGAGATGATGATGTCCGTGACGTCTTCGGGCGCCACGCCCGCCCGCGCGACGGCCTCGGACGGTTTCACGTAGTCGGCAGGCTTCCAGCGGTCGAGGAACTTCTGGCGGTAGAACCCGGCGTCGATGAGCACAACGCGTCCCCCGCCCCGAACCAGCCACACCGCCATCGCGATATCGAGGCGACGCGCGGTGTCCGCGCCGGCGATGAGCCCACGCACCGGAAACCCCGGAAGGGTCGCGTATCTGACCGCGTGGACCTCGTGGGCCGGCAACGTCTGGGCGCCGCCGGGAGTGGCGACGCACAGCGCGGTTGCCACGAGAAAAGCCCGTCGGGTTCTCACGGGAACGTTCGACTCCAGCGTAAGATTGTGGGTCTCCACGGATCCTTTACGCACCCCCCACCCGAAGTGTTCTCAGGCGAGCAGATCGCAGCGCTCCTCGCGGAGCTTGGCGTTACTCACGTCGTGACCATTCCCGACAGCACTATCGGCCCGTGGGAACCGGCCATCGAGCGAGGCGGTCGCGTACGTCTCGTTCGCGTGTGCCGCGAGGGCGAGGCGTGGCAGGTTGCCGCCGGCCTCTACCTCGGTGGCGCCACGCCGCTCGTGATGATCCAGTGCACCGGTCTCTTCGAGTCGGGCGATGCGCTCCGCAACGCGCTCCACGACTGGAAGCTGCCGATCTTCTCGATCGTGGGCTACCGAAGCTATCGCGACCAGGGCAAGCTGCCAGGCGACACGTGTCTGGTGTTCACCGAGCCGGTGCTCGACGCGTGGCGAATCGACTACCGGCTGATCACGGAGCCAGATCAGCTCGACGTGATTCGCGAGCACTACCTCAGGTGTCGGGACGCGGCACGGCCCGGCACGGCGTTGATTGCCGAATGACCGGCGCCAACGCCCAGGCCGAGCGCATGCCGCTCGTCGATGCGCTTCGAGCGCTCCACGACGTCCGCGGCGAGACCGACGTCGTCATCACGACCATGTCCTCGGCGCGAGAGTGGATGCGCCTGTCGGACCCTCATCCGCTCGATGTCGTGCTCGTTCCGTCGAGCATGGGCCATGGCACGTCGATGGGGCTCGGGCTCGCGATCGCGCGCCCGGATCGGCGGGTGATCACATGCATGGGCGACGGCTCGATGCTCATGAACCTCGGCTCCCTCGTGTCGATCGTTGCGGCAGGCGTCGAGAATCTCGTCGTCATCGTGTTCGACAACGGCGTGTACGAGGTGACGGGGCTCCAGCCTACTGCCGGCGCGTCGGTTGCACGCGCGGGACGTCGTCCGGTCGATTTCGCTGATATCGCGCGAGCGAGCGGATTCGAGGCGGTCCATCGACCGCGGGACCTCGATGAGTGGCGCCGCGACGCGCGGCGTCTCCTCGGCGCGCGTGGCCCGACCTTCATTGCGCTCGATGTCGAACCGGTGGTCGGGGGGACGGCACCCCACTCGCCGGGGTCGGCTGCCGAGCGCGCGCGCCGCTTCATGGCTGCCCTCGGCACAGCCTAGCTGTCATTCCGAGCGAAGGGCCTTAGGCCCGGAGTCGAGGAATCGCGCTTCTCTTGCTAGAGGGATCCCTCTATCGGGACGACTGCGATTCCTCGACTCCGGTCGCTTCGCGGCCTCCGCTCGGAATGA
>DASURJ010000379.1:0-4207 GCA_036280115.1 Gemmatimonadaceae bacterium | reverse complement strand
GGAGCAATTCCTCGGCGCGCCGGAGGTCGCGCGCGTCGGTCCGTGCCGACTCGCGGGCCGCCTGATCCGTCAGGGCCTCCACCTCGGCGACGAGGACTGCGCGTTCCGCGGCATCGAGCGCCAGCGCGGCCCCGGACTCGGCGGCCGCGGTCACGCGCGCAGCGATGCGATGGAGGACGGCCGCGCGCGCCGGGTCGAGCAGGTCGCGGCTCGAGTCGGCCGACGCCCCGTCGAGCACGGCCGCGCGCCGCATGAGCCACACGGCGTGGGAGGTGCGCAGCGCGCTCACGGCGCCTCCGCGTCGACGTCGAGGTCGGGCGCACCGTAGTATTCTCGCCCCGCCCACCGGGCCATCGCCCACGCGGCGGCCATCGCGGCGTCCGCGTCCATGGGAATCGCCTCGGCCGCGAGGCGCCCGAGTGCCGCGCTGAACTCCGGGAGTGCGACGCGGGCACGGACCGCCGCCCGGGCAGCCTCCCGCACCTTATGCTCCAACTCGATCGAGCGCGGGAGGTAGCGGGGCCGCGGAGCGTGGAACGCGAGTACCTCCCACACGGCGTCCAAGGCGTCCACGTACGGGTGCGTGGTCATCTCCCATCTCCGGTTGGAGTCCGGGACGCGCCGACCGGCTTGTCTGCGCACCAACCCGAGCATAGCACGCATCCGGTCCGCCGATGCATTCACCACGTAACATTGCCATACATGGCGTCACCTCCGCGCGCATTCACGCGTCGCCCGCGTAGTACGCCTCGAGCGCGCCTGCCACGAACCGGTCGGCCAGTACCCGCCGGTACCAGTCGCCGACGTCGGCGAGCGGGGCGTCGAGGGTGCGCGAGCGCAGGTACGCCAGGATCCGTTCCGGGGGCACGCGGGCGCGTCGCGCGGCGACGGCGCCCCGAGCGACGGCGGCCGTCAGCTCGGCGCTCTCGTAGTCGCGGCGCGCCGCCGCGGCGGCGAGGACGGTGAACAGCTCGGCGAAGAAGGGGGAGGCGTCGGGGACGGCGTCGGCGTCGGCGTCGTTCACGGGCTGGGACTCTGGAGATGGGAACGCGAGAGCGGACCGAGTGAGAGTGATCCGTCTCAGGCGCCGCAAGCCGCGGGCCATGGATCGTTAGGCATTTCTCACGCGCCGGCGACTACTCCGGTCCCGCGAACCGCACGACGACCGCCATGGCCATCGGCCGGCGCCGCCGGCCGCGGGGGTGACGCTCCGCGCGTTCGGACGTCGAATAGTCGATGCCCCCCGCCGAAAAGCCGAGCGCGTCCGGTTTGAGCGTTCACACCACCCAATCCTTCCCGGCCTACCGGCCCGAAACGCCGGGGCTCACGCGCAGCTGGCTTCTAGTGGTAGCGGGGCTGGTCGCGATCGCGCTGGTGGCGCTGGCGGTCCGCCCGGTCTGCGTCCCCGACGAGGCCGCGAGTGCTCACGCGGGCATCGGCGTGCGCCACGAGCAGCGCGGCAGGACGTGGTTTCATTGTGAGCCCTGGGCGCGAAGGGCGTTCGCCGACTAACGGCGACGCACCGGGCACAAAGCGGCGCGGTCGCCAATTGGTCCATGGCAATGCTCGCGCTGGACGGTCAGGGACCGTGGTGAACGGCCGGACGAGCACTGGTTACCACCACCCCCGCCGTGCTCGCGGCGCGCACCCTGGCGGTCAGGAGCGACTGCCACCTGCCCGGCGCGTTCACCAACCGCGAACGCGTCGGGCGTTCAGGCGTGCGAGGGGCCGATCATATCTCCCAGTTCGACAGCACGATCCCACGCTCCGCCTTGGGCTCCGGGTACCCGGCGAGCGTCATGCGCAGATCCGTCCACCGGACCCGCGCGCCCATCGCAACGAGCCGCGCGTACGCATCCGTATACTCGCCCTGCACCCGGAACGCCACGCGCCGAGTGCCGCTCCGCCGCGCGTAATCCATGAGCGACCGGCAGCACGCCTCGAACCGCGACACATCGCCCACCACGAGCTTGAGCACGCGCAGCTCCTCACGCGTGCGCCCCTCGACCAGCGGCGCCGTGTGGCACAACGCGAACGCCACGAGCCGCCCCGACTCGCGCACCAGCAGCGTGTCACCCAGCGACAGCGAGTCGGTGAGCGTGATCTCCCGGGAGTAGTCATACCCCGGAATCAACGACTGCGTCAGCGCCAGGCACTCGGCGAGCACGTCCTCCTTGTCTCGCGAGTTGAGGCGGCCGAACAGCTGGGCCGGCACGTCGGTGCTCGCCGCGTCGAGCGTCAGCGTGACCGTGAGACGCGTGGGCAGGAAGCCGAGCCCGGAGTAAAAGCCGATGTTGTCCATCGTCCGTGGCATCGTCTCGAGGCCGATCACCTTGGCCGAGCGCTGCGTGAGCCAGCGGATCCCCTCGCGCACGATTTCCTTGCCAAGGCCCCCGCCCTGCCATTCCGGGCGCACGGCCAGTGGGCCCATCCACCCCTCGACGCCGGAGCGATGCGCGATGTTGAACGCCACGATCTCGTCTCGCTCGCCCCGCCACGCCATGGCGCCGCTCCCGGCGTCCTCGATGGCATAGCGCCAGATGACCGGGTTCAGGAACGGCACCCGGACGCCCACCATCCCGTCGCGGCGGTACCGCTCCGTGAACGCGTCGCTGAACACCTGGTTCAGCGCCGCGACGTCCGCCTGGCGAACCGGATGCGGGCCGTCGGCGTGTCGGGCGGTCTTCCAGTCGCGCGCAGTCGCCATGAGGTCCGTTGCCTAACGAATAGCGCCGCGGCGAAGCGCCGGGCGCCGCTCAGCCCGTGGCTTCGACACGCTCGTAGACATCGTCGTCCGGTTCCACCGCGGCCGCGTCGCCGAGATCGAGCGTCGGTTGCTCGCTCCCGCTCACCACCGACGCCCCCGTCTCCTCGTCGTAACGCACGGTGATGATGTGGTCGAGCCCTTCGCGCACCCCCTCGATGTGCGAGATGAGAATGACCTGCTCGAAGCGGTCCTGCAACCGGCGCAACAACTCCACCACGTTGTGGCGGCGCGTCTCGTCGAGCGATCCGAACACCTCATCCAGCACGAGGAGCGAGAACTGCTGCCCGGCGCGCTCCGCGATCATCTGGGAGATGGCGAGACGGAGGACGAGGTTGGCCATGTCCTCCTCGCCCCCCGAGATCACCGGCTTCGGCACGCCGTCCTCGAGCACGATGACGTTGTAGTTGTCATCGAGCTCGAGCTCGGAGTATCGGCCGTCGCTCAGATCCTGCAGGAACGAGCTCGCGAGCTCGGAGAGCTCCGGCCGGAGCTGGAAGTTGAGGTCGGTGCGGAGGTCCGAGTACGCGCGGTCGAGCTCATCGTGCAGCCGCCGGTCGCGCTGTAACCCGTCGAGCGTCGCCTGCACCCGCTCCAACTCTTTCCGCGAGCGCTCGGCGCTCTCCAGCGCGCTCCGCGCCGCGACGGCGTCGGCCGCGGCGGTGGCGGCCGCGACCTCGGCCGCACGCGCCGAGGCGGCGGCCGACTCGTACGCCGTCCGAAGGGTCAGGTACTCGGACTCCGAGAACTCGACCGAAGTGCGGCGCTCGCGCAGCGACGTCAGGCGCGCGGTGAGCGCCCCTAACGACTCGGTGACGCGCCGCTGCTCCGCGGCGAGGAGCGGCTCGCGATCGATCTCGGCGCTCAGACGCGTCGCGCGCTCGTTGAGGGGGACGAGCCGCTCGACTTCGCGGCGCAACGCGGCGTGACGCGCCCCGTCATACCCGGACGGGATCGCCGCGAGGTCGCGCCGTACCGCCTCGTACCGTTGCTCCTTGATCGAGATCTCCTTCCCGAGCTGCGCGAGCTCCTGCACCGCAGCCTGCACCTTCGCGAGCCGCCGCTCGAGCGCCCCCACCTCGGCCGAGAGCGCGCGCCGAGCGGCGTCGAGCTCCTTCACTTCGTCGGGCATCTCCTCGAGCTGCTCGAGTCGCGTGTTGTAGAAGCGCCCGTCGACGGCGATCGTCTCCAGCTGGTCGTCGAAGTGCTCGAGCACGCCGCGGTAATGCTGGTCGAGCGGGCGGGTGCAAACGGGACACGTGCCCTCCTCGCCGAGGTCGACGATGCGATCGCGCTGCGTCTTGAGCTCCGCGTACTGCCGGCGCAACGCATCGCGCTTCGTCTCCGCCTCCTGGCGGTCGCGAACCCACTCGGTGCGCCGCGCCTCGAGCCGACCGAGGCTCTCCTCGAGCTCCTTGCGCTTCGCCTCGAGTGCGATCGTGG
>DASURJ010000378.1:0-6041 GCA_036280115.1 Gemmatimonadaceae bacterium | reverse complement strand
GCGCCGGCCGCGAGCGCCGTGCGAACGTCCCCACGCTCGGCGGCCCGTTCGGTGACGAGCAGCGTCGGGAGCATGAGCGCCATGAACAGTGGCTCCGAGAGCACGACACCCGTGATCAGGAGCACGACGACCGATACGGTGCCGATAACGGCGGCGCTCGTGGCGCCGGCCGGCCCGAGGCCGACTCGTGACCGCGAGAAGTGATACGTTCCCAGCGCCGCACATGCGAGGAGCAGTGCGTTCGCGAACTTGAACGCGACGATGTTGTCCGGGAACGAAGGGTACACCTTCCACAGCGCCGCGAGGAACATCGGGTATCCCGGCGGGAAGTGTGTCGCGTGTGGCGATCCCGGCATGTTGGTCATCCGGAACCCTTCCCCAGTGGCCAGCGCCTTCGCGAGGACGACATAGATCGCATCGTCCTGGAACACGCCGACCGGCCACGGGGCAATCGTCAGGAGCGCGACGGCGAATGCGACCGCCGACACGACGACCATCAGGACGCGGTCTATCGACACGCGCGCCGAAGCGGCCCGCGACTCCACGCCGTCGAGCATCGCCTCCGCCGCCGTCGTCATGGCGACACCGGGGCGAAGATCGCGCCCGTGCGCAGGAGGGCGTGCACGCGTAACTCCGGAGGCGTCGCCGTCGTCAATGCGCGCGCTGACACGACGCCATACGACGTCGTTCCGGCAACGTAGGTCGGACGGTATCGATCGATGATCCGGCGCAGCTGCGCGGTCGCGAACTCGTACGTCTGCTCCGTGAGGTACTCCTCGGGAGTGAACGTCCCCACTGGAACCGCACGGCGTCCCGTATACAGGTAGACGAGCGGATCATCCTCCACGGCGATCACATCGGTCGGCTTCGTGTTCGCGCGCACCCACTCGACAACCGGCGTCGCGCGGAGCGCCGTCACGCGAGGTACCGTGTCGCGCCACCCCTGACGCACGCCATTCACGTTGTAGAAACCGAACCCCACGACGAGCAGGGCCGAGGCGGCCATCGCCAGTCCGCGCGTAACACTGCGCGCGCCCCCGGGCTGTTGCGCCACCAACCCCGCCACGCCGAGGGCGAGCATGGCCGCGAAGATGGGCAGGAGCACCCACACGAATCGTGTCGGCTCGAACGGCCAGATCATGACGAGCGCCATGTATGCGGCGAGGTACCACGCCGTCACCGGAGCACGGCGCCCGAGTCGCACGGCGCCAACCGCGAGCAACACGCCCACGGCAATGGCCGCCGGAACACGAAGGAACGCTGGCGACGTGGGCCCGCCCGTCACCATCACCCAGGCCATCCCGTAGAGGGCACGCGCGTTCTTGACGACGACGTCCCACACCCACGGCAGCCCGTGCGTGCGGATGGCGTCCGTCAGCCACGTGTTGTACGGGCCGTACTTCCCCATGAGGACGGGCGCCACCTCGGCCCCGTGGGCGGCCACCCAGAGGTTCCAGGGCACCACGAACACGGCGCCGGCCGCCACCGCGCACACGGCCGCGAGGAATCGGCGGCGCAGGAGCAGGACGATCGCGAGGGCGGGGATGACGAACATGCCCGTCGTCCGCACCATGGCGAGCGCGCCGCCCGCGAATCCCGCGAGCACGGCATCACGCCAGTTCCCGCGGTCCGCGGCACGTTCGGCAATGAGCAGCACGCCCAGGACGCAGGCCATGAACATCGGTTCGGACAGCACGAACACGCCGAAAATGAGGGCCGGCACCGACACCGTGCCCGCGGCGGCGACGGCCGCCGCGCCTAACGTCGACAGCCCGAGACGCCCGCGGGCGAACCGGAAGGTGAGAAACGCCGCGAGCGCCAGGAACCCGGCGTTCACGAACGTGAACACCGCGACGTTCTGCGGAAACTGCGGCGACACCTTCCACAACAGCGCCAACAGGAGCGGATACCCGGGCGGGTAGTGCGTGGCGTAGGGCGCTCCGGGAAGGTTGAGGTAGCGGTATCCATCGCCGTTCGCCAGCGCTTTCCCGAGCACCACGTAGATCGCGTCATCCTGAAAGACCCCTATGGGCCAATTCGGGATGGCGGACAACGCGACGGCGAGCACGAGTGCGGCGACCAGTGCGGCGGTCACGTTGAGCCCGCGCGTCATGGGTACCGCCGGCGCGTGAACGTCATTTCGCTCGACGACCGTGCCGCCTGGTCCCGCTGCGGTCCCGCTGGTCATCGACATCATCGTGCGACCACCGGAAAGCGCCTGGCACGTTTCGCCGAGTCGAGCAGCGCGGCGGCAGCGTTTGGACGGCCCTGTCGCGCCGCGAGGTCCGCGGCCTCGTAGTAGACGACCGGGTCGCGCCCGAACAGGCGTCGCGCTTTGGTGAGCTCACGGTCGGCTTCGTCGAACTGGTTCGCCATCTTCAGCACGCGTCCGTAAACGAGGTGACCTTCGTACGACTCCGGGTGCTCGTCGAGCAACGTGGTCACGTACGTCCTGTCATCGCGCCACACCGGCGTTCGCGTCCAGGTACGTACCGCGAACGAGAGTACGATCGAGCAGGTGGCGACGGTCACCCATCCCGCGCGCTCGATCAGGAATCGCTCCGCGAGCGCGCCCGCGGCAAGACAGATACCGACGCTCGCAAGGTAGAGGGTTCGCTCGGCGAGCACGACACCCGACGTGAAGAACACGTTCGATACGGGTGCCAGCGCGATCGGAATCCAGAGCAGCGCGAATGCGAGTACCGGCCACCGCCGGCGCGCCACGACGACACCGATCGCCGTCGCGGCGATCAGCGCGACCATCATGCCGGTGAGCACCGAGAGCGAGCTCCACGGCTGCGGTGCGATCACCATTGGCGCGTAGCTCGCCGAAAGCTCAGCCGGTGCGAGCAAGAGGCGCACATAGTGCGGGATCACCTGCATCGCCATCGCCAGTCGCTCGCCCGTCGTCGCGCCCGCGAGCGCCCGCGCGGGATTCGCCAGCGACCGGTCGTGGAAGACGGCGACCAGCAGGATCGCGTAGGCGATCAGAACGGCCGCGTACCCGGCGTACCAGTTTCGGCGCGTGCGCAACGCCGCTCGCCAATCGCGCTCGAGAAGCAGGTCGTTCGCCACCGCGAGCGCAAGGAAGACGATCGCGCTCTCCTTGCTCAGCAGGCCGAGCGCGAACCAGCCCGCCGCGACGCGCGAGCGATGCCGGTGTGCCAGGAGCGCCACGATCACGAACACGGCGGCCATTGGCTCCAACCGCCCGACGGTGTTGGCAACCGCTTCGACGTGCACCGGGTGGACGGCGAACACCAGGGCCGCCACGATCGCGGCCACGGGCGCCAGCAGCTCCGCCGCGAGCATCCACACGGCTGCAGTGGCTGCCACGTGCCAGAGCACGTTCACGAGGTGGAACCAGCGTGGGTCCCCTCCCGACACGAGCCAGTCCAGCGCGAGCGACACGATCCCGAGCGGCCGGTACTGGCCGCCGCCGAACGGCTCGGGCCAGTACGGAAGAAAGAATGCGCGCCAGCTGGTCTCGGGCGACGTGACCAGCGGATTGCGCAGCACGATGGCGCCGTCATCCAGCACGAACCCGTTCTGCAGCGCATTCGCGTAGGCGAGCGCCGCGGTGAGCACGGCGACGAGCAAGCCCAGTCGCCGGACACGCGCGCGGTCCATGAGGTCGACGAACGCGGGCGCGGAAAGCGCCTGCTCTCGACCTGTCGTCACGTCTCGCCCCCGAACCGGGACAATTTTCGGTGAAGCGTCGATGGGTCGATGCCTAACGTCTCGGCCGCACGGGTCTTGTTTCCTGCCTCGCTCTGCAGGACCCACATGATGTACGCGCGCTCGATCGTGTCGAGCGTGGGGTTTCGCATGGGGCGTTCGTCCACGAGCTTCGCGGGCTCGGGCGCCGTCACGCGATCGGGGAGGGCCGCGACCTCGATCACCTCGCCCGAGGTGAGAATCACCGCCCGCTCGAGCGCGTTCTCGAGCTCACGCACGTTCCCGGGCCACGCGTAGTTCACCATCGCGTCCTGGGCGGCGGGACTCAGGCGCTTAGGCGCCTCGCCGCGAGCCGCCCCGGCTCGCTCGAGAAACGCCCCGACCAGCAGCGGAATGTCGTCACGCCGTTCGCGGAGCGGCGGAAGGTAAATCGCGATCACGTTGAGGCGATAGTACAGGTCCCGTCGAAACGCACCGCGGCGGATCTCCTCCTCGAGATCTCGATTCGTCGCCGCGACGAGCCGCGTGTCGATCGGCTGTGCCTCGGTCGCGCCGACGGGGATCACCTCGCGGTGCTGCAACACGCGCAGCAGCTTCACCTGCGTGGCCGCTGTCGTCTCTCCGATCTCATCGAGGAAGAACGTTCCCTTCGCGGCCGCCGCGAAGAGACCACTCTTGTCCTTCACGGCCCCCGTGAAGGAACCCTTCACGTGCCCGAACAGCTCGCTCTCGAGCAGGCTCTCCGGTAGCGCGCCGCAGTTGATGGAAAGGAACGGCCCATCGGTGCGGTTGGACAGCTCATGAATGTATCGCGCGATGACTTCCTTGCCGGTACCCGATTCGCCCTGGATGAGTACGGTTGACTCCGTCGGCGCGACGGTCTCGGCAAGACGAAGCACGTCGAGCCAGATTCTGCTGTTCCCGATGGGACGCGACCCGTGATGCTTGTCGCGACGCCGGATCTCCTGCTTGAGCGACGTGTTCTCCACACGCAACCGGCGATGTTCGGCCGCGCGCTTGAGGATCGCCACGAGCTCGTCGTTCCGGAACGGCTTCTGGATGTAGTAGAACGCCCCTTCATTCACGGCCTGCATGGCGGATTGTAGCGTCGCCTGCGCCGTCATGAGAATGACGGGCGTATCGGGATCTCGCTGCCGGGCCGCCGAGAGCACCTCGAGTCCGCTCACGGTGGGCATGCGCACGTCGCTCAGGATGATGTCGGGCGACAACGACTCGATCTGCTCCAGCCCCTGCTTGCCGCCGAGGGCCACGTGAGGCGTGAACCCTTCGGTCTTCAGGAGGATGCGGAGCGAGTCGAGAATCCCGGCCTCGTCGTCGATGATCAGAACGTTCGGGCCACCATTCGTGCGATCGGTCACGCGAGCTCTCCGTTGCTGGACTGATGGGCTGGCAGCAGCACGGTGACGCGGGTCCCGCTGTCGTCGCTATCCACGAACACGAAGCCGTTGTGGGCTTCGATCGCGCGATGGACGATGCTGAGCCCGAGCCCACTGCCGCCCGGTTTGGTCGTGAAGAAAGGATCGAACAAGCGGTCCCGGATCTCGGCCGGGATTCCGGGGCCGCTGTCGGACACGCGGAGCGCGACGCCGCCGCGATCGAACGACATGCCGACGGGAACCTGATCCATCGTGAGCGGCGCGAGCTCCACGCGAACCCGCCCGCCGCCCGGCGACGCCTGCACGGCGTTGAGCGCGAGGTTGAAGACCGCCCGATGCAGGAGGTCCTCGTCCCCTTCGACGATCATCGCGTCGCGCTCGGCGTCGCACCGCACCTCGACATCGTCAGGACGATCGGGATGCGCGGCCGCAAGACTCGCCGCGCCGCGTGCTACCGCCGCGAGGTCCACGGGCTCGAGCCGCGCGACACGAACGCGCGCAAAGTCGAGGAACTCGGACAGGAGCCGCGACAACCGATCCGACTCACGGACGATGAGGCCAGCGAGCGTTCGCTCGTCGGCGTCCGTGCGAGGCGAGCGGGCGAGCTGCTCGACGGCGCTCCTGATAGACGCGAGCGGGTTCTTGATCTCGTGCGCGAGCGACGCGCTGAGCTCTGCAACCGCCTCGAGGCGCTCGGCGCGCGCGTGGAGCGCGTCGATGCGCTTCTGATCGGAGATGTCCTGGAAGATGGCCGTGGCGGTTGCGCCGACGCCGTCGGCCCCCTCGGAGCTCGTGGTGTTCAGTCCGATAGGGAAATGACGGTCTCCGGCCGTGATGGTGCCCTCGGCGCGAGTCGTGCGTGTGCCGTCCTGGGCCGCGCGCTCGAGCGCGCGGGCGAGCGTGGGCGCGGCGCTGGCAATTCTGGCCAGGATCGGAGCGCCGACGTGCGCCTCGAGATCGAGCCCG
>DASURJ010000377.1:0-6035 GCA_036280115.1 Gemmatimonadaceae bacterium | reverse complement strand
TTCGGTGCCGTAGAGCGTCGCCGCGGCGGGACCCTTGAGCACCTCGATGCTCTCGATCTCGCTCGGATCGAAGTCGTTGAGCCGCGAGACCACGCCTGAGCCGAACGCCTGCACTGAAATGCCGCTGCCGGTCGAGTTGTTCACGCGGATGCCGTCGACGTACACGAGTGGCTGGCTCGAGAGGGAGAACGTTCCGATGCCGCGGACGCGAATGTTGGCGCCGGCGCCAACCATGCCGGTGCCCGGAAGGACGACGACGCCCGGGGTGCGCCCGTTGAGCAGGGCGTCCACCGACGGAAGCGCCGTCTTGGCTGCGACGTCAGTCACGTTCACGGTCGCGACCGACGTGCCCAGCGAGCGGAGTTGCTCCCCGCCGGCGGTGCCGGTAACCACGACCTGATTCAGCTCGATCGCCCGCTCGGCGAGCACGAAGCGGACATTCGTCGTGCCCACCGTGACGGTTTGGCTGTCCGGGCGGAAGCCAAGTGCGCGGGCGCTGAGGGTAACGGTTGTCCCGGTGACGTCGGTGATGCGAAACCGGCCGGACGCGTCGGTGGAGGCCACCTTGCCGGCCTGACCTTCGACGATGATCTGCACGCCGGGTAGCGGCCGCTGCGCGCCCTCGGCAACGACGGTTCCGGCGACTACACCCGGCTGCGTCTGTGCGCCGACGGGCGTCATGGCGGCGAGCACCGCTGAGACCGCGAGTGCGAGCTGCGACACACGCGGCAGCCCGTTCCGACGAGGTCTGTCGCGGCGTGTGGTTCGGTCTGGCGGGCGAGAACTGACGAGATCGCTTTGGTTCATGGGCTCCTCCGACATCAGCGTCGAGTGGGTTGGACCGCGAGTCCGCACTGACCATCTGCGTACCAAGGTGGTATACCGCGACAACGACAGGGCGGCCGAGAGATGGATCGGGTGCGGGCTGCTACGTGCCGCAACACTGCAGCAGATCCACGCCGCTCGCAAGCACACGAGTCGTGTCGCGCATTGAGTCACGCGGTGGCAGGCGAAAACGTTGCGACTCGCTCACATTGTGCTCGACGAGCTCATCCGTTGCTGTCCGGTCGCGGCAGCCGGTGAGAATGCTCCAACCGATTGGGCTACCGCGGCACTGCGGACCTGCTTCTTACCGATCTTTGACGATGGTCGGCGCGCGCTCCGCCATCGTCCGTCCATGACATGCCGCATCCACTGGATCCTGCGACTCGGCGCGGCCGCGTGCTTCATCGGCCATGGCGCGTTCGGCGTCATCACCAAGTCGGCATGGGTCCCGTACTTCGCTGTTGCAGGCTTCGGGACCGATGCGGCGTACGCGCTCATGCCACTCGTCGGCACGATCGACATTGCCATGGGAGTCGCGGTGCTTCTCTCGCCACGTCCGGCGGTGCTCCTCTACATGGTCGCGTGGGCCCTGTGGACAGCGCTGCTTCGACCGCTCACCGGCGAACCATGGTTCGAGACGCTGGAGCGTGCTGGCAACTACGGCGTCCCGCTCGCCTTGCTCCTGCTCGTCGGGTGGCCACGGGGCTGGCGCGGATGGATTCGCCTCGGCGATCGCAGGCCCGCGGACGCCGCGGTCATAGCGCGCGTACTTCGCTGGACGACCGCGACCCTGCTCTTCGGACATGGCGCGCTCGCAGCGGTCACACGGAAACCGCTCATTGCCGAGCACTGGGCGGCGTTAGGCGCGCCGGGCACCATCGCGCCGGCCGTTGGTTACGTGGAGATGGCCGTGGCGCTGCTCGTTCTCGCGGTGTCCAGCCCGACCCTGCTCATCGGCGTCGCCGTCTGGAAGCTGGCCACCGAGGCCCTCTTCCCGATCTCGGGCGCGCCGGTCTGGGAGTTCATCGAGCGCGCGGGGAGCTACGCGGCGCCGTTGGCGCTCGCGCTCCTGCTCCTGAGTCGCGGCACCGCACAACACTCGCTTCGAGAGGATCAGGATGACACTCGTACACGCTCTGCTCGTGGCGATCGCGGCCGCGAGCTCCCCGGACAGCCTGCTCAGCGCTGATTCGTTGCTCGTCGAGCTGCGAAAAGGTGGGTACACCATGCTCTGGCGCCATACGGCGACCGATCACAGCGTCCGCGAACCGCGAGATTACGAGAGCACACCGCGATTTCAGCAGCGCAACCTCACGGATCGAGGTATTGCCGACGCGAAGGCCGTCGGTACGATCTTTACGGCGGCGGCGATCCCGGTCGGTGAGGTGCTCGCGAGTCCGATGTTTCGTACGCGGGAGACGGCGGAGTACGCGTTCGGGCGCGTGGAATCCACGCCGATCCTGCGGCAGCTCGATCCGTCGCCCGAGCAACGTCGTTTGATTGGTGCACCGCCGGCGCCCGGTACCAACCGCGTGCTCGTTACCCACCATTTCGTCATCGAGCGCAACGTTCCGGGCATTCGGCCGGGCGATGTCGCCGAGGGCGAGGCGGTTGTCGTGCGCCCGCTGGGTGACGGGAGTGTACGGGCCGTCGGCATCTTCAAAATGGCCGACTGGGAGCGGCTCGGTATGCGCGCGCCGCTCGTGACGCCTCCAACTTTCGAGACGCCGGAGCACGCCGCCGTGGCCGAGTACCTGCGCACGTTCAACACAGGCGACGCGGCCCGTATGCGTCGGTTCCTGGAGCACCGCGTAGTGCCGAATCCGGCGCGGGGTATTGAGGAGCGGCTGGCCGCATTTGAGCGATTGAAGACGACTCTCGGCGCCGTGTCGATCGTGTCCGTGGACACGCCAGAGGCCGGGCGTGTCGTCGTCAGGCTACGGGGCGGGCCGTCGGGGACCCAGGCGACCGCCACGTTCGGTATCGAGACGCAAGCTCCCTATCGGATCACGAGCATCACCTATCACGTCAGTGGTCATTAGTCGTCATTTCGACGGGTATGGGATTGGGCGCGGAGGGTTCGCGGTGCGGCGAGCTTCGCCTCGCTCGGAATGATCCGCTGCCAGTTACTCCTCTCTGAGCGCGACGAGCGGATCCAACCGTGCCGCTCGGCGCGCCGGAAGCCAGCACGCGAGCATCGCGACCGCGACGAACAGCGCCGTGATGGCCACGAACGTGAGCGGATCGGTCGCGCTCACCCCCACCAGCATGGATTGCATCACGCGGGTGACGGCAAAGGCGGCGAACAGCCCGATCGCGATGCCTAACGCCGCGAGACGCATCCCCTGGCCGACGATGAGGCGGAAGATGCTCCGGCCATTCGCGCCGAACGCCATCCGGACGCCGATCTCCGCCGTGCGCTGGCGCACCACAGTCGCGAGCACCCCGTAGAGTCCGACGAGCGCCAGTACCACCGCAACGACCGCGAACACACCAATGCACACGAGCGCGAAGCGCGTCGGGCCGCGCGCCGCGTCCACCAGTGCGCTGAGCGGCTCGACGGTGTGCATGACGTACCGCGGGCTGAGCTGCCGAACGGTGGACCGCACGACGGGAACGAGGCGCGATGGGTCGCCGTCCGTGCGCAAAATCCACTTGTTGACACCGAACCCGAACTGCGCCGCGGGCATGTAGATGGTCTCGCGGCCGTCGCTCGAGAGCGACACGTTCCGCTGGTGCTTCACGACGCCGATCACTTCCCACCACACGGGCTCGTCGGTCGTCACGCGTGCGAGAAATCGTTTGCCGACGGCTGACTCGCCCGGAAACGCCTTCGCGGCGAGCACATCGTCGATGACGACGAAGTTCCGCCCCGGCACGTTGTCGGCGTCCGCAAACACTCGCCCGGCAATCAGGGGCGTCCGCATGACGCTGAAGTAGTTCGGCGTCACGAGCCGCGTGTCGGCCTGCTGGTAGAGCGCGGGATTCGTGAGCGCCGCTTCGGGCCCCCAGCGCGCGCTTCCGGCTCCCCCGTCGAGCGGGACCGAGCTCGCCGCCGACACCGCGGTCACGCCGGGGATTCCGGCAAGCGCGTCACCGATGGCGCGGCGTGCCGCCAGATTCGCCTCGGGGCCCCCTGCGTTCACGTTCGCCACGACGAACGTCAACACGCCGGCGGGCTCGAAGCCCGGCTCCGCCCGCTGCAACGAGACGAAGCTGCGGATCATGAGCCCCGACCCCACGAGCAGCACGAACGCGAGCGACACCGCCGCCGTCACCACGCTCGCTCGCAGCCACTTGCCCGCGCCCGAGAGTGCCGGGCTGCGTCCGCCCGCGCGCAGGATGTCCGCCACGTCCACCCGCGAGGCGCGAAGCGCAGGGACGATCCCGAAGACCACGGCCGACAACACGGCCGCCAGCATCGTGAACGCGAGCACCGTGCGGTCGAGCGACACCTCGCTCAACCGCGGCAGGTCCTGCGGCCCGATCACCTTCAGGAGGTCGATCGCGCCGATCGCCAGCGCGATACCTAACGCCGCCCCGAGTCCCGAGATGAGAAGGCTCTCGATCAGCATCTGACGCACCAGGACCCCACGGCTGCCGCCGAGCGCCGCACGAACCGCGAGCTCGCGGGAGCGCTCGCTCGTGCGCACGAGCAGCAGGTTCGCCACGTTCGCGCACGCGATGAGCAACACGAACACCACCGCGCCCATGAGCGTGAGAATGGTGGTCCGGGTGTTCGCGACGAGATACTGGTGCATGGGCTCGACGCGCCACCGCACGCCAGCGGTCTCCTTGATCGGGAAGCGCTTGCGGAGGTCCGCCACGAGGACATTCGCCTGATTCTGCGCCGTCGCGAACGACGCGCCCGGCTTGAGCCGCGCGACAGTACGCCCGATAGCGTTGATCCGCGATGCGTTCGCGAAGTTGAACCGCAGCGCCCAGTACATATCCGGTCGCTGCTCGATGCCGGATCCCGGGAACCAGAAGAGCTGCATCCCGGGCTCGAGGACGCCCACGATCTCGGCCGTCAGGTTATTGAAGCGCATGGTGCGCCCGACGACGTTCGGGTCGCCGCCGAAGTGCCGCTGCCAGAACTCGTGCGTGACGATCGTCATCGCGGGCGGAGGGGGCTGCTGCGGCTGCTGTGCGGGGCCGGTGCCCGGCGGCGCCTGTTGCGGAGGCGGTGCGGCAGGCGCGCCGTCCGACTCCACGAAGTCCCGACCTAACGCGATGCGGACGCCGAGCGTCCGGAACAGGTTCGTGGTGGCATTCGCGACCTTCAGCATCTGCGACTCGCCGCGCTCGTCCACGAGCGGGATCTGGAACGTCGAGACCATCGCCGCCTCATCCAGCGCCGTGATCTCGCGTTTGAGGTCGGGGAAGTCGCCTGGCGGAATCCAGAAATCGGTGACGTCGCGCGCCACGAGATCGCTCGTGACGAATGCCAGCCGCTCCTGGTGCGCGTACGGCAACGGTCGCAACAGCACCGTGTTGACGATGCTGAAGATCGCGGTCGTCGCACCGATGCCGAGCGCGATCGTCGAGAGCGCGGTGAGGGCGAAGACTGGGGACTTGATGAGCGTGCGCGCGGCGAAGCCGAGGTCCCGACGGATGGAGCTCATGGATCGTATCGATTGGAGTGGGACGAACGGTCCCACCCTTTGGGAAGAGCCGTGCCGCGCGTACCAGGGATGTAACTAGCGGCACGACAAAGCGTTGTGCGCTCGGCGCTCACACTCCGGTAACATCCAATGTGCGGACGCGGGATCGGGCGTCCCTAATTCGAACACCCTGTCACAGCAACTGCGCAGTGGACGCGACCTGGCTCGGCGTCCGCTTGACGCCGGTACCGAGAGTTCGCATCGTGATCCTCGGCGACCATCCACGCCGAACCTCTCGAGACTCCGCCCCAGCCGGAGTCCACTGTGAGGCAAAGGGGGGCATACTCCCGGAGAGCACGTCAGTCCTTTGCGTCACCGCGGTGCGCTGCTGGGGAGATGCCCGTGGTGTACCCAAGGAGACCTGACGATGCCTCGCGAGAAGGACCTCAAGCACCTCGTTCGCGCGCGCATGAAGAAGACGGGCGAGTCCTACACCGCCGCCCGTGTGCAACTCCTCAAGAAATCCCCCACGAGAAGTATCCCTGCGAAACCCGACTACGCCGCGGTCGCCGGGATGAGCGACGCCATCATGACGGAGAAGACGGG
>DASURJ010000376.1:0-4826 GCA_036280115.1 Gemmatimonadaceae bacterium | reverse complement strand
CAACGCGTCCTCGGTGCTCACCTGGTAGCTCATGAACGGCATATCGACGACGACCATCGCGCGCGACACGCCTCGCCGGACGGCGGCACCGTGGTAGATCATCTGGTCGACAGTGACCGGCACCGTCGAGTCCAGCCCGAGGATCACGTTCGCGAGCGAGTCGCCCACGAGAATGAGATCGGCGCCGCCTTCCTCCGCCAGGCGCGCGAAGAGCGCGTCGTACGCCGAGACCATCACGAGGCGCTCGCCGCGCTGCTTGCGGGCGAGCACCTCGCGCACGGTGATCCGAGGTGGTTCGTTAGGGACGCTCATCGCGTGACGGGACCGGAGTACCCAGCGCACGCCGGAGCTCGGCGATCTCTCGCTGCCAGAAATCGCGCTCGGCGATGCCCGGGTGTGGGAGTGTAAGGGTCGGCGTGCGAACGGCCCGATCGCCAAAGCTGACGATATCGAGATCCAGCGTGCGAGAGTCCCACCGCTCCCGTCGTGCGCGCCCGGCGGCAATCTCGATGGCGTGCAGACGGGCGAGCAGGGCGTCCGGCTCGAGGGTGGTCTCGACAGCCAGCATCTGGTTCAGGTAGGCCGGTTGCGCGAGTCCGCCGAGCGGCGCGGTTTCTTCGATGACGGTCGCCGCGACGACACGGCAGCCGGGAATGGCGTCGATCTCGGCACGGGCGCGCTCCAGGTATCCGCGGCGGTCGCCCAGGTTCGACCCGAGCGCGATGTAAGCGATATCGCTCACCGGGCGGAACGTAGGAGGGCCGGCCGGGAGTGTCAATTCACGCCGGCCACCTTCGCTACGCGCGCGATGCGCCGCGTGAGGTCACTCAGGTCCGCGGCCACTTCGCGCAGCTCGCGGGCCGCACCCTCGAGCTCGCGCAGCGCCCGCGCCTGGTCGACCGCCGAGCGCGTGACGTTCTCCGCCCCTTCACGATTTCGCCGCGAGATCTCGACGATCCGCTCGATCCGCTCGGTGAGTCGGCCGACCTCCGCTTCCTGCGTGCGCGACGTGTCCGCGATGCGTTGACTCCACGTGAGGCTGGCGGCGGTCGCGTCGACGATCTCATCCAATGCCGTACGCGCGGACTCCGAGAGCGATTCGACGTCGCGCATCATCGTCTGGCCGCGCGTCACCTGCGATGCGACCTGTCGCATCTCCTGCTCGAACCCCAACACGATCTCGCCGGCGTCCTCCGACGCCCGGGCACTCTGCTCGGCCAGCTTCCGCACTTCATTCGCGACGACGGCGAACCCCTGCCCCTGCACGCCCGCCCGTGCGGCCTCGATGGCCGCGTTCAGCGCGAGCAGGTTCGTCTGGTCGGCGAGCTCCTTGATCACGGCGATGAAGTCCGTGATGCGCTGCGTGCTCTTCGACAGCGAACCGATCTGCGTCGTGCTTTCGCCAATGAATCGCTTCGCGCCCACCAGCCGTTCGATCGCGGTGCCGATCGTGTCGCGGTGCTCGCCGGCGATCCGCGTGGCGCGCTCGCTCGCGTCAGCGGCGTCGCGCCCGTCGCGGGCAATCTCCGTGGTCCGCGAGTGCAGCGACCGCGCGACATCGAGGCTGCGATCCGCCTGCTCGGATTCCTCGCCGATGCCTCGCGTGATGTCCGCCGTGTTGCGCGCTACTACCTCGGCCCCCGCGCGGAGCGCGCGGGCCGACTCGTTCAGCGTTTCCAGCTGCGTTTCGACGCGGGCGAGCGCCGCCATGAGCGGCTGGCGCAGGTCCTGGATGTGCAGCGCCGTCGCGAGCTGGTTCGCAAACCGCGAGACCAGCGTGATCTCTTTGGCCCCGTACGTGCCGCGCTTGTGGTGATCGAGCTCGACGATCCCGATGTTCCGATCGCCGAATCGCAGCGGGACGACAGCGAGACTGAGGGCGGATGCACCGATCCCTTCCGCGCGCGCGTCTCGCGCCGCGTCGACGATCACGATCGGCTCGCCGGTGCTCATGGCCGTGTCGCGCAGGCGGCCACCCTGCACGCCGTTCTCGCGCGGCTCCGCCAGCAGGCCGGTGCCCGACTCGTAGATGAGGCGCAACGCCCCGTTCTGGTGCCGCCAGATGCGGAAGCCGTTCCAGTCGACGAGCCGGTTCGCGAGTCGCTCGATCTCGCGCAGTGACTCCGCGAGGCTCGCGTCAGAGGAGACCACCTGCTCCATCGCGTGGATCTTGTTCAGCTCCTCGGCCGCAACCGCTTCCTCGAGAATCTTCTTCAGCAGCAACCCGGCGAACATGAGCACGAATGCCACGACCAGCCATCCCGACCACCCGACGCTCGAGATCGTGAGGAGCGAGACGAGCACGGCGATCGCGCCCGCTCCGAACGCAATCACCTCGTAGCGCAGGATCAGCGACCGTTCGTCGGCGTGCAGCTTGTCGCGGATGAGGAGCGTGCAGTACTGCAGCCCTCGGCTGAAGAGGAAATGCGCCGCGAGCAGGAGCGCGACGGCGGGGATCGCGTCCGCGTGCAGCCCCGGGGTACCCTCGCTGAGTGACCTGATCCAGGCGTAGAAGCCGTACGCGCCAAAGAGCGCGAGCGCCTCGCGTCCACCGTTGATGGCGCTCGCCGCGGGCGGTTTGCGCAGGAGGAGCCAGTCGGCGAGGAACACGCCAGCGTACAGGCCCAGCGCTGTCGCCGGCGCGCCGATGATGATCGCGGCTCCGGCCGCGAGCATCCCGAGCAGATTGAGCGCCGAGTACTTGGTGAGCGGGATCTGGAAGGCGCGCAGGAGCACGGCGACGACGATCACGGTCGCCAGACCCGCGAGCTGACCGGTCCAGCGAACGTCCGTGACGAGCGCGGCGACCAGCAGGAGCGTACCGAAGCTCGCGACGAAACGTGCGTAGACGGCGAGGAAGCGTGTCATGCGACCGCCCCGTCGGCCCCGCTCCACCCCGCCGCCGCGCGCTGCATGTCAGATCGCGTCGAGGGCGCGGCGAAGATCCGACACGAGCGCCACCGCGGAGTCGACCGACCGCGATGCCGCTTCGACGATCGCGCTGCCGACGACGATGCCGTCGGCCAGTCGCGCCACGCGCTGGGCCTGATCCGGCGACGCAATGCCGAACCCGACGCAGATCGGCAGCGTGGTTGCCGCTCGGAGCCGCGCAATCGTTTCGGGAAGCTCGGGCGGCACGTCGGAGCGCATTCCGGTGACGCCGCGCCGGCTGATCAGGTAGACGAATCCACTCCCGTGCGCGGCGATGTCGCGCATCCGATCGAGCGGCGTCGTCGGCGCAACGAGGCGAACGAACGCGAGCCGGCTTCCCCCGAGCCACGCCTCACGCTCGGGGTCCGCCCCGACGGGCAGATCGGTGACGAGCACGCCGTGGGCGCCGGCATCGGCCGCGCGCTCGAGGATCGACGGGCCCGCGGCGAGCAGCGGATTCAAGTACGTGAAGAGCACGACGGGTGTGCGGATGCCGGACTCGCCGATCATGTCGAGCGTGCGCGCCAGTGTGACGCCGTGTTCCAGCGCCCGCTGGGAGCTCGCCTGGATCACTGGCCCGTCCGCCATGGGATCGGAGAACGGCACGCCGAGCTCGATCACGTCAGCGCCGGCCGCCTCGATGCCGCGCAGCAACTCGAGCGCGCGCGCGGGATCGGGGTGCCCTGCCGTCACGTAGCACACGAGCGCCCGCCGCCCGCGGTCGCGCAGCGCAGCCAGCCGCGACGTCAGGACGTCAGACGAAATAGTCGCCGACGTTGATGCCATAACGATCGGGATTCTCCGTTTTGATGATGGTCCGGACGTATACGCCCTCCGCATCCTTCTCCGCGAGGTCCACGTTGCGCCCGGGATACGCAATGTTGCCGCGCTCGTCGCTGACGATCCGCACGATCGGGCGTGAAATGGCTTCGGGGTTCGGGTTCGCGGAGTGGACGATGGCCAACTCGAACGTGTCGAGCACCACCAGTGTCCCCACCGGGTAGATTCCGAGCAGGTTGATGAACGCCTTGACGACGACCGAATCGAAGCCGCGGCGGGGATTGTCGCGCATGCCGGCCAGCACCGCTGCCGGCGACAGCGGGTCTGTCTGGTACGAGCGGCGCGACGTGGCGGCGTCGAACCCATCCGCGACGGCGACGATCTTGCTGAACATGCTCACCGCGCGCGGCCGAGTCGGGCGCGGATAGCCGGTGAGGTCGATCTTCATGTGGTGCTCGTGCGCCACGATCATCGACCGGTACGGCAGCTCCTGTGTGCCGCGCAGCTGGAAGAGTGCGAGCACACCCAGCCAGGGATGGGCGGCGATGAGACGCCACTCCTCGTCGGTGAGGTTGCTCGCCTTGTTGAGGACGTCCACGGGAACGCGCGACTTCCCGATGTCGTGGAAGAGCGCGGCCATGCCGAGGTCGTACAGCTGGAGCTTGGTGAGCCCGAGCCGCCGGCCGATGGCGACCGAGAAGATGCAGACGTTGACGCTGTGCGTGAACGTGTACTCGTCGTAGTCGCGGATGGCGGTGAGTCCGATCAGCGACGTCTCCTCGTTGAGGATCTGGTCCACGATCCCCTGCACCACCCGCTTGATCTTCTTGATGTTCGGGCTCTTTCCCATCCGGACCGAGTGCATCAGGTCCTTGGTCACCGCTACCGACTGCGAGTACGTGCGCTTGGCGCGCTCCTTCGCGAGCTCGCGGTCGGCGCTCTCGTCGTCGTTCGGCGCGCCGAGGTGGAACGCGGTGACGCCGGCGCTGTCGAGCTTTCCGACGAGCACCTGGTAACGCTCGGTTGGCGCGTCCTGCCCGGGCGACTGGAGCAGCGACAGCAGCACCAGCCAATCCTTCGACGATGCGAGTGCGTCGATGCGCAGCGAACCGATG
>DASURJ010000375.1:0-3086 GCA_036280115.1 Gemmatimonadaceae bacterium | reverse complement strand
ACGAACGCGCGCGCGTTCCTCGGCGTTCGCGACGAGGTCGGTTCGTTCGACGCCTACATCTGGCGGTTCGTCGGCGGGAAGCCGAAGGTGAATCGCTGGCGGGCGATGCGCGACGTGCCTGCCAGCACGCCCGAGTCCGATGCGATGAGCAAAGATCTCAAGCGACGCGGGTTCCGCTTCGTCGGCACGACGATCTGCTACGCGTTCATGCAGGCGACGGGCATGGTGAACGACCACACGACGGACTGCTTCCGCTATCGCGAGGTCGCTCGTCCCTGATGTGGATCGCCCGCGGCTCCCTTCGTTGCGGGGGCCGGCTTCCAGAAGGGGGATGCGGATGAGAGGATGAGGCGATGAGAGGGATCGCTTTCGGTACGACATAAGCGGACATGCCTTCGACGGCATCATAAGGCCGACCACCCGCGGAGACCCCGCATGAAGTCCGTGCTGTACGATGTTCGTGTCGGCGTCCGCGTGTTGCGACGCAATCCCACCACGACCGCATCGGTCGTCGCTACGCTCGCACTGGCCATCGGCGCCGGAGTCTCGACGTTCGCGCTCGCGCAGGCCGCGCTCATTGCACCGCCTCCCTTCCCCGAGTCCGAGCGGTTGGCGATGGTCTTCACGACGCGCGTCGCGCCGGGGAGAAGCCCGCAGCGGTTCCGCTGGTCGTATCAGCGCTTCCGGCTGCTCGAGCGCTCGCTGACCACCGCGGCGCATGTGGGGAGCTACGGACTGGCGAGCGTGAACCTGTCCGGGCGTGGCCCGGGCGGTGAGCCGGTGGCGGCGGAGCCCGTGCGTGCCGAGCCCGTGGGCGGCGGCTACTTCTCCGCGCTTGGCGCGAGGGCCGAACGCGGCCGCCTCTTCTCCGCCGCCGAGGACCAGTCTCCGTCGGCCGCTCCTGTCGTGCTGCTGGGCCACGATCTCTGGATGCGACGGTTCGCCGGCGCGCCCGATGTTCTGGGTCAGGTCCTGCGCGTGAACGGTAATGACCTGACGATCGTTGGCGTCTTGCCGGCCGGGTTCAGAGGGCTCAGCGGGCGCGCGGAACTCTGGTTCCCCGCAGTGCAGGCACCCTCGCTCACGTACCCTAAGTATCTTACCACGAATCAGGACTTCATCAGTGTGGTGGCGAAGCTGCGGCCGGGCGTGTCGATGACGTCATTGCGGGCCGAGCTCGAGACGGTGGGCGCGGCGATCCAGCGTCAGCTCCCGAGCGAGAGTACCACGCCTGACGATCGCTTCGGCGCCGCCGCGGTCCCGCTCGCCGAGGTGCGGGTGAACGACACGACGCGCCGCGCGCTGCTCGTGCTGCTGGGTGCGGGCGGCGTCGTCCTGTTGCTCGCCTGCTCGAACGTCAGCAGTCTGCTCATCGCGTCGGCCGCGGCGCGCCGACGCGAGATGGCCGTTCGTCTCGCCCTCGGCGCCACGCGCGGGCGCCTCGCGCGACAGCTCCTCACCGAGACGATGGTCCTCGCGTCGTTAGGCGGGGCGGCTGGAGTCCTGCTCGCCTGGTGGGTCACGCGCGTCGTGCCGCCGCCGGAAGGCAGCATCGCGCCGGTGAACTTCTACGGGAACATCGGCGAGTTCGTCCGGCCGCGTATCGACCCGGTGGTGCTCGCGGTCGCGGCCGGCGTGGTCATCCTCACGACGCTCGTATGCGGGCTCGCCCCGGCGCTGACGGCCGCGCGCGCCGGGCTCTCGACGTCCATGCGTCAGGGCGGCGCCGCCACTCGATCGGGGCACGGTCGCCTGTCGCTCCGCGGCATCGCTGTTGCTACCGAAGTCGCCCTTGCCGTCGTGCTGCTCGTCGGCGGAAGCCTCATGCTCGCCACGCTTGCGCGCCTTCGCGGAGAGCCTCTCGGGTTCGATCCGACCGGGGTGATTACGTTCGCCGTTGTGCCGCCGGAGGTCCGGTACCCGCTGCACCAGGCGCCGGCGTACATCGAACGGCTCCTCGCCTCGATCGAGGCCGTACCGGGCGTGGTCGCCGCGACGGTCGACGGCTGCGCGCCGCTCGGCACGTCGTGCGCACGGACCAGCCTGCACATCGCCGAGCGCCCTTCGCCGAGGCCGGGCGAGGCACCGCCGATCATGCGGCACTACGTGGGGCCCGATCACTTCCGCACGCTCGGGATCCCACTCCGCGCGGGGCGCGCGTTCACCGCGGGCGATCGTCAGGGGCGCGCTGGCGTCGCGATCGTGAACGAGGCCGCCGCGCGCGCGTTCTGGCCGGATGGAAATCCGATCGGCGCGCGTCTCTGGTTCGGGAGCAGCATCTGGAGCTCGCCGGATTCAACGGTCGAAGTGGTGGGGATCGTCGGTGACGTTCCCTATCTCGAGAGCGACGAGCCGGTCGTGCGTCCGGCGGTGTATACGCCGTACCTGCAATTCACGTATCCGGGCCGGACGGTGATGGTACGTACCGCTGGCAACCCGGAGGTCGCGCTTCGAGGCATTCGCCGCGCGGTGCATGCCGTCGACTCCGATCTCGCCCTGTACAACGTGGGCGCACTCACGCGGCAGCTGGGTGACGTGTGGCAGCGGCAGCAATTCACGACGGGCGTGCTCGCTGCGTTCGCCGCGCTGGCGCTCGTGCTCGCGGCCACCGGAATTTTCGGCGTCGTCGCTGGCGCGGTGGCCGACAGGACGCGCGAGATCGGCATTCGGCTCGCCCTGGGAGCGACGCCGGCCGATGTCGGTCGACTCGTCGTGCGTCAGGGGATGGTCCTGCCCGTCGTGGGACTCATGGTTGGCGCGGTGCTGGCGTTTCCGGCCGTCCGAGCTCTTCGCGGCTTGCTGTACGGGGTGAGCGCGACGGATCCGCGCGTTTTCGGCGCCGTGCTCCTGGCGCTCGGGTCGGTCGCGTTGTTGGCGACGCTCATCCCGGCGCGTCGAGCCACGAGGATAGACCCGCGGGTGTCGATGTCGGCGGACTGAGACTCCACTCGCTTTCCGCGCTTCGCCGTCCGCGCTTCGCCGTCCGCGCTTCGCCGTCCGCGCTTCGCCGTCCGCGCCTCGCCGTCCGCGCCTCGCCGTCCGCGCCTCGCCGTGCGCGCCTCGCCGTGCGCGCCTCGCCGTTCGCG
>DASURJ010000374.1:0-2140 GCA_036280115.1 Gemmatimonadaceae bacterium | reverse complement strand
GCGGAACTGCCGCACTTCCGCGTGTACGACCTCCGCCACACGTTCGCGACGCACCTGCTCGCTCGCGGTGTGCCGATCAGCTACGTCAGCGCCCAGCTCGGCCACGCCGACGCGACGACGACACTTCGCTGGTACGCCCGGTGGCTGCCGTCGCCGCAGGGCTCTCGGCGCGCGGTGGACGTGCCCGGCGGGGAGACGCCGGCGGCGCCGTGGCACCAGTGTGGCGCCAATCGCGATCAGATCGCGCGCAGGACGAGGCAGGGAAGTACGCGGAAGAAGTGGAGCCGAGCGCGGGACTTGAACCCGCGACCTGCCGATTACGAATCCGTCCGAGACCCCCGCTGGCCATGAGCCGATACGCTCTCGGTTCGTGGTGGTTCGGGGTAGTTCGTCTCCAATTTGGCACCGAAACCGGTCGTGGGTATCCGTGTCCCATCACCCAACGGCACGTGGCGGGCTCGGGAGGGCCGTGCGTTCCCCTTGCCGTCGGCGTCGCGCTCGCAGTGCTGTGGTCCCTCGGACGGCTGTCCGGCGTGCGGCTCGTCTACAACGCGACCGAGAGCGAGCCCCGGGGCTGGTACCTCACGATGCCGGCAAAGCCGCCGCTCGCGCGCGGTCGACTCGTCGTCTTTCCGCTGCCCCCGCACGTCGCTGGCCTCGTGGTCGAGCGAGGCTGGCTCCCCCCGGACGTTCCGCTCCTCAAGCGGGTCGGCGCGATCGCTGGCGATACAGTGCGTGTGGACAGCGTTCTTCGCATTCGCGGGGAAGTGGTCGGCCCGGTCCTCTCCCAGGATCCTGCGGGGCGGCCACTACCAGTCGCTCGACGAGGTTGCTTCACAGTCGCGCCAGGCTTCTTCTTCCCGGTGAGCCGCTCACTGGAGTTGCCCCGGTTTCGTGGATACGTCGCCGCTCTAGCGCGGTGAGGGCAACGTCGGCCCTGAGGCCGGAGGCGCCGTCTGCAAGTTGCTCAAGAGATTGGCTCCTCAGGCTGGACTCGAACCAGCAACCCTCCGGTTAACAGATCAACCCCGGCTTGTTATCTTGTTGGTTCTTCACCTGGCACGTTCAACACGTCAGCCGAGACCGCACCGTCGAGTCCAGGCACCCGCTTGACGTAGGACACGCTGACCGAGGCGCAGACCGTGATCGAGCTTTGGACCACAACCAGAACAGCCATATGCCGAGTGACACGAGCGGGGTCGGTGGCGAACACCCGGCGCGGTTGAAGGTCCGACTTCTTGGTGGAGTCGAGATCATCCTGGACGGCAGACGTCTGCGCGCCTTCAACTCTCTTCGCTTGCAACGGTTTCTGGCGTTGATCGCGTTGCGGAAAGACCTGCAGCACCGCTCGCGACTCGCGTTCGAGCTCTGGCCCGACTCCAACGAACGCCAGGCGCGGACCAACCTCAGAAAGCTGCTTCACGAGTTCCGTCATTCCCTTCCCGACACCGGTGAGTTCGTCGAGATCGACAACGAGATTGTGCGGTGGATTCCGACTGGGCGAGCCGACGTCGACGTGCTGAGGTTCCGCGACGCCCTGGCGGCCGGTGATCTCGAGCTCGCCGCGCGCGTCTATTCGGGCGATCTTCTTCCCGCTTGTTATGACGACTGGGTCCTGGCTGAGCGAGCGAAGCTGCGAGCCGAGGCGTATGGGGCCTTCATGCGGTTGGCAGAAGAGACTTCGGGGCGCAACGACCACAAAGCCACGATCAGGTACGCCCAACGCATGATCGACCTGGAGCCGACCGACGAAGCGGCCGTTCGACTTCAGATGGAAGCACATCTCGCGCTCGGCAACAGAGCCGCGGCGCTGCGCGTCTACCACCGGTTCGCGGAGGTGCTCGAGCGCGAGCTTGCGGTGGCACCCGGCGAGGCGATCGGGGCCATGTACCAACGGCTCAGGGCTGGCACACTCGACCACGACGAACTACAGGGCGCAGCGCACGGCGAGGACCTGGCACCCATCGCCGAATCGCCGTTTGTGGGCCGCGACCTCGAGTTGAACCAGCTCAGCGAGGCATGGAACGCCGCGCGGGAGAGTGGGGCACATCTCGTGTTGGTGACCGGCGAACCGGGGATTGGAAAGACCCGTCTCGCGCAGGAACTCGGCCGCCGGGTTCGAGCAGAGGGACACGTGGTG
>DASURJ010000373.1:0-13382 GCA_036280115.1 Gemmatimonadaceae bacterium | reverse complement strand
CTGGGGAAATTCATCTCCTGGATAATTCGCAGGTAGCGAGGGTGAGAACGCAGCCCCGCGAACGCCGTATCCCACCGCACGAAGGCGAGTCCCGGGATTCGATCGGCGTACGCACGCTCGAGCCAGTCGAGTGCCCGGGTTGTATCTCCTGCGGCCGCCGACAGCGACGCCACACGCAGCGGATTGATGCTGGGACCGCTCTGACGAAGGTCCATCTCGAGCCACTGCCGCCAGAAGCCCGGCATCCCGGACGTCGCGAACGCCGCGCGCATTGCCGCCAGCTCGGCGTCCGTCGCGCGACGAAGGGCCGCGACTCGAAGCAGCTCGTCCACCGCTTCCGCATTGCGGCCCTGTGCCAGGTAAACGCTCGCGGGACCAATCGGCAAACTCGGCCCCAACCCGAGCGTCTGCGCGTTCGATGGATCGAGTTGCCGCATCCGCTCGTATTGCGCGAGGGCGTCGTCGAACCGGCCCAGCACGGTGTAATCCACCGCGAGAAGCATCGGAGCCCGAGCGTCCAGCGGGTCGAGCGCTGCGGCGCGGGCGTGCGCCTCGGCCGCCTCCTCGAATCGCCCCACTGCGTGCAGGTACGTGCCGAGCTCATACCACCCGTGCGGGTAGTTCGGGTTCAGCTGGATGGCCCGGCGTAGGGAGCGCTCGGCGGTCTCCCAGTCCCACTCGTAGAGCAACGCGACGATCCCCCGCGCGACGTGTGCCTCAGCGAGCTCGGGGTCGAGCTCGAGTGCGCGCTCGGCGTCGGCACGCATCTCACGTACCCCTTGGTCCCGTGGGATGTAGCGAAAGAAGATGCGCGGCCCGACCACGCTCGTCTTGATGGCGTACGCGAGGGCAAAATCGGGCTGGAGTGCGATTGCACTATCCAGAAGATAGGTCGCCTGCTCGAGCGCGTCCTCGTTCAGCCGGCTGCGAAAGAAGAGCGCTCGCAGGTACAGGTCGTACGCCGCGAGGTTCGGCGCTGTCTGCGATCGGCCCCCGGGCTGGCCCGGGAATCGTAGCTCGAGCGCTTCCGCGATGGCCTTCGCGATCTCGTACTGGACCGCGATGACATCCTTCATCTCGCGGTCGTAGTCATCCGCCCAGATGTGGTAACCGGTCTTGGCGTCGATGAGCTGTGCGATCACGCGGAGCCGATTCCCCTCTCGCCGCACGCTCCCTTCCAGCACTGCGTCGACGTCGAGCGTGTCGCCGATCACGCGCACGTCGAGGTTGCCGTCGCGCAGGGCGAACGACGACGTCCGTGCAGCGACGCGCAGCCCGTCGACGTGGCTGAGCGCCGTGATGATCTCCTCGCTGAGTCCGTCGCTGAAATAGTCGTTCGTCGAATCCGGGCTCATGTTGACGAACGGAAGGACGGCGAGCGAGCGCGCGGTGTCCGGCGGCGTTCCGCGCGTGCGGGCGCGGTCGACGGCCGCCGCGATGGCGACCACCAGCAGGACGGCGGCGGCGCCAAGGGCGTACCTGCGCGCAGGCGACGCTCGTCGCACCGTGGTCGATGCTGGCGATGGGGTCGCCAGCGCTGGAGCCGCGAGCTGCCCGGGTAGCGAAGGGGTGACGGGTTCAGGCGTACCTCTCGTGGGCGGCTCTACGCGCAGCCGCTCCGCGAACGCCGTCACGTCCGGATCCGGCTCGGCGTCGAACTCCTCTCGCAGAAGCGTCGCGTGAATTCGCGCGTGCTTGAGCGCGCCCGCGCGGTCGCCCGCCGCGTCGAGCGCGCGCATCAGGCGCAGGGCGACTCGACCGCCGTACGGGTCGTGCGCGGCTAGTCGTCGCCACCAGCTCGCCGCGCCGACAAAATCGCCGCGGCCCTCGCTGGTCTCGGCCAGCGTCTCCAGCGCGGCACTGTACCGAGCGGCGAGTCGCGCACGTTCCTCATCGAGCCAGCGCTCGAACTCGGCGCCGTCGGACAGATGGAATCCGTCCATCAACGGTCCGACCACCATGGAAACCGCGTCCTCGGGCCGCCCTTCGTCCAGAAGCTGCTCGAACGTTCCGACATCGCTTGTGATCGCGTCCGGGTTCAACACGAGGTCGTCGCCGGCTGAGCGAATCACCTCTGGACCGAGGGCGGATCGAACGATGTAGAGCCCATCCGACAGCTGATGGCGCGCGCGATCCGGCGAGCTCTCGGGCCAGAGCAGCGCGAGGAGCTTGTCGCGCGTGACCGGACGTCCGCGGGCGAGCGCGAGCACCGCAAGGAGCGCGAGCCGATGGCCCTGCGCCCCCCGGCCAGTCACCAGGCCGCCCGCCAACTCGATGGCAGGGGCGCCGAAGAGCTTCAACGTCAACAAGATAAGGCGCGCGAGAGAAACGCGAGAGCAGCGCGAGAGGGACGCGACGGCTCGCGGCTACCATACGCCCTGCACCAGACCGGAGCAAGCTCGCCCGCGACCCGCTCGCCTGCCGGCCGAAGGCGGCGCCAGCTCCGCTTGGCCATCACTCTTATCGGTAGGTGGATGATGCAGGGCACCACAAGGCTGAAAGCACTCGCGGTGGCATCGGTCGGAGCGTTCCTCGTGGCGTGCGGCGACAAGCTCACCTCACCGGCCCCGCACGAGGCGCACACCACCAACGCTGAGATCGTCTCGACCACGATCGACCCGGAGCCGATCGACCGCCGGGCTACTCTCGATCCCTTCTTCCTCAACCAGATGCCTGAGCTGATGTTCCGCTCGAACATCCCGCTCGAGCTGATCGTTCAGCGGTTGGTGGTCGCGCCCACGCCGGGGGGTTGGCACACGCACACGGGTCCCTCCTTCAGCATCGTCGACGCGGGGACCGTGATACTCCATCGGTATAGCAAGAAGCACGGGTGCGTCTCGACGACGTATACCAAAGGTGACACCTACGTCGAGGAAGCCGGCGAGATACACCGGGCCGAGGTGCCGGAGCCGGCGACGGCCGTGGAGTACAAGGTCCGCTTCTACACCCAACCCGGTGCACCGCTGAGCGAGTCGGTTGACAATCCTTGCGGCAACGGGGAGCGACGCCCGGTATGACGACTCTCCTCTTCCCGACGCTTGCGCGTCCGCACGCCGAATCGCGCCGTGGCCGGCGAGTGCGGACGGTCATTGCAGCCACCGCGGCCAGCGCTGTGCTCGCCGCATGTTCGCCGGACGCGACGCCGACATCGCCGGTCACCGCGCGGCCGAACTTCGCGACGCAGGCCGACATGATCGTGACGAACACGAACGACGCCGGTCCCGGCTCTCTGCGTCAAGCCATCGCCGATGCGGAGGAGGGTGCGACGATCGGGTTCGACGCGAGCCTGTCCGGTCGGACCATCCTGCTCCCGACACAGCTGATCGTCCAGAAGGGCGTCACCATCGAGGGCCCGCTCCCGGACGGAATCACACTCAGTGGTACTGGTTTCGATCGTGTAATGCTCATCGAGCCCACCAACCCGCAAAGCTCGGTGACCCTCCGCAACCTGCGCATTACTGGCGGGCGCGCGGCGCCGGGCGCTGGCATCATCGCGGACGGCATCGTTCGGATCGAGAACAGCACCATTGTCGGTAACGTGGCGACGAATGGTCTCGGCATCGCGTCGGGCGACGGCGGCGGCATTGGATTGACCAAAGGCCACGTCACGCTGGTGAACAGCACGGTCAGTGGCAACAGTTCGGATCACGGTGGCGGCGGCATCGGTTTCTATTCCGGAGTCACGCCGGTTACCGGATCGGTCACCCTGATCAACAGCACCGTCGCTGCCAACCACGCTGTCGACCCCGGAGGCGGAATCTTCGTCCGGCTATCGGGGGCCGAGACCAGCCCACGGGTGACGCTGCGCAACTCGATCATTGCGCACAACACGAGCAGCTCCATTGCGTCGCCAAATCAGGCGAACTGCTACTTCACGGCCGGCCCGGGCGCTGCGCTCGTCCTTGTCGGACGCAACGTTGCGAGCGATGAAGGGTGCGGCACGGGCCCGGCAATGATGGTTCTTCCGCCGGGGCTGGCTACGGGTCCCTGGCTGGGTCCCCTGGCTGACAACGGCGGGCCAACACCCACACACGCGCTCGTCCCGGGTAGTCCTGCCATTGACGCAGGACTGGACTGCACGGAGACCGTGGACCAGCGCTACGTCACCCGCCCGCTCGGTGCGTCGTGCGACCCTGGCGCGTACGAGTTCGACGACTACTCCATCGTCACCATTACCATCGATCCGAGCGGAACCGTGAACTCTCGCACCGGCGTCGCCATCGTGAGTGGCACGGTGGCGTGCTCGCGGCCGACACCGCTCGCGTTAGCGGTTTCGATCAGTCAGGCGCGGAAGGTCGGCAAGGTCAACACGACTGTCGAAGCGTCCGGCGTCGTGCAGGTGCAATGTGGCGTGCAAGCGGCGTGGGCCACGGCGCTCACTCCCGCGACCGGAGCGTTCGGTAATTCACCGGCGTCAGTCACCGTGAGTACCGCGGACGTACCGAACGATGTCCTCCCCGCCTCGACGAGTTCCACCGTCAAGATGGGATGGAGCCGGAAATGACCGTGCAACGATGAACGGTTCGCCTGCTCGCGGCGCTGCCGCCGCGCCCGGGCGGCGGGATTCGAGGGTCCGGCGGTCTACCGTCCTGAGCGTCGATCGCCGTACTGATCCAGGCCGATGCCTGTTCGCCCGCGGAAGAATGCGGACCAGGCATCGGCCCGTTTCCTCCACTCGGGTAGCTCGCGCTTGAGCAACAGGCCGTACGTCCGCGCCGTGCCGGCGGCATTCATGAGCGACTCGTAGTCGTTGTCGAAGATCGCCAGGTCGCCCCGCTCCTCTGCCGCCCGACGCATGTTCCGCGTCTGCTTGATCTCGAACTGTTTGCCCGGCTGATTGACGAGCGCCTTCACTGCGGGAAGCGTCGCCGCGACCGGCTGGTACGTCTCCAGGGCCTTCTCGCCGAACATCCGGAGCTCCTGGTACGCCTCGGCGCAGAGTGCCAGCAGGCGTGCATCGATGCTCGAGCCGCCCATCACGCCCGCGAAAATCTCGGCCGCCTGGCGCGCTTCAACCCGCGCCGTGCCGACACCGATCGCCGCGGCGCGCGCCTCCTTGTCCGTTCCCTCGAGCGAGACCGCGGCCGCATCGATCTGAAATTCCTCGGCGCGCTCGCCCGCCGCCTCGATGTCCGCCTTGAGCCGCTGGATGCTCGCCTTGAGCCCCGCGATCTCGTCCGAGTCGCCCATCGCCCACTGCAGCACGCCTTCGAGCGTGATTCCCGTGGCCCCACCGACGACGTTCGCGCCCTTCTTCGCCGTGCCGTACACCGCGCCGCCGGTGGACACGCCCTTCTGCGACCCCGTGCGGATGTCGGGGTCGTTGTCGACTTCGAGCTTCGCGAGGTCCATGTCCGGCTCCGTCGCGGCGACGGGCGATGGACGGAACGACTCGTACGCGCTGATGCCGCCCTGCACCGCGCCGATCACCGCGATGATGAGCTTCGCTGGCGCCTCGAGCTTCGCGAGCTTCGCCGTGTCGTGCTGCAGTTCGGCTTTCTTCTGCTTGCGGACGATGAGCTCCTTCATGCCTCGCCACTGGAGCAGCGCGCCCTGGAGGCGTTGGTACACTCCAAGGTAGGTGTCCATCTGCTTGTTCAGATCGGACATGTCGCTCGCCCACTCCTTGAAGTTTCCTTTACGCTCGCTGTCTCGAGTGCCGGTGCCGAGCTTTCGGAACACCGCCTTGTCGGCCTTGGACATCTCGGCCGGCGACTGCGGCGCGCCGGCGGTGAGCAGGTCCTGCACGCGGCCGAGCGACTCGAGGGTCATCTGCATCGGTAGCCGGAACACGGCGTACGAGCGCTCGAACTGCTTGACCTTCGCACCGCCTTCGGCGCGCGTCGTGTCGTAGAGCGACATCTCGCCGAGCGCCGACCGCCCTTCGTGCGCGAGGGAGATCTCGCGTCCGTCGGAGCGGTCCGGCTTGAGCGCGAGTGCGCGGCGCATCGGTTTCTTTTCGTCTTCCGTCGCGCCCCAGTCGACGTCGTCGTGGTTGAACTTCCATTCCTCCTCGGCGGCTGCGCGCGCGTCGGCGCGGGTCACCTCCTCGGTCAGCGGGTCGGCGGCGATGAGCGCGCTCGGTGCGGCACTCACCTGCGCGCTCCGCCCCGCCGTGACTGCGGATGCGGCACCGCGCGCATCGGACTCGGCAGTATCCGTGGGTGTGCTCAGGCGCGCGAGGGCCGGTGATGTCGATGCTGGCTGTGTCCCGGCCCTTTCGTTCTGGACCGTATGCGCGAGCTCGTGCGAGAGCGTCGAAGCGCCCCGCGGCGATTCGGGCGCGTACTCGCCGCGGTTGAAGACGATGTCGTTGCCGACAGTGAACGCGCGCGCGTAGACCGACTGCGCGGCGTTGGCCGCATCGCCGTCGGCGTGGACGCGCACGTCGGCGAAGCTGTGGCCGAACTTCGGTTCGACGGCGGAGCGCACGGCGGGGTCGAGCAGTATTCCTTCGTCTCGGCGCACGAAGTCGAGCGCCGGCTCGGGTGCGCGCACCGGCTCGGCGTGACGCGCGTGTGGCGTTAGGCTGTCGGATACGGAGCCGTCGAATGGCTCCTGATCGTCGCGCGTCTCGCGCGACCGGGTGAGTCGAGCGCGTTCCTTCCGCACGATGCCCTCACGACGACGCGGAGAGAGGTCAGCGCCGACCCTGAAGGTGCGTCGCCGGGTCGGCGCGATCACGAGCGCCGGCCCGCTGTGCGCGGGCCGTGCGGTCGCATGCGCAATAGTGAGTGGGTCGGAGAATCCGGTCAACGGTCGACGCCAGCCTTTCGCTCGATTGTCCTGCGTGCCGTCCGGAATCGATGTCGTCGTGGCCGAAAAGCGGCTCGAGCAAACACCCGCAGGTCGACGGGCCGTGAGGGAAGCCGGAAGTGATTCGGCGATCCCCTGGCCAATCCGATCCGGCTGCTCGCATCGTACTGCTTGCAGGAGGTGCGATACGGACCCTAGCCAGGTGCACACCACCATTCGCTTGCATCGCGACACTGATGACCCGCCGACAGCCGCTGGGACGGCGGAATCGCCGCAGCTCGGCAGTGCTACGGGTCGCCCGGCCGAGCCGCCACCGTCGGACGCCGCGGTGGTCGCCCGGATGGCGCGCGGCGATGAGCGGGCGATGCGCGCGCTGGTGGACGCACACGGCGGGAAAGTCTTCGCCCTCGCCCTGTCGATCCTGCGTGAGCGCGCGGACGCCGAAGAAGTCGCGGCTGACGCGTTCATGCAGGCATGGCGGAACGCGGCTGCCTTCGACCCGGCGCGGTCGAGCGTCGTCGCGTGGCTCGGCGTGATCGCACGCAGCCGAGCCCTCGATCGCCTGCGCGCGCGCACGCGAAAGGAACGACTTCTGGCCCCGGAGACCGAGTCGATGCAGGAAGAGGCATCGGAGATGGCGCGTCCGGACGTGGAGGTCCCGGACCGCGTGGCTGAAACACGAGAGGCACGCGAGCTCGTGGCGCGCGCGCTGCGCGAGCTGCCGGAGCCGCAGCGCCGAGTCATCGAGCTCGCGTATTTTGGCGGTCTCTCGCAGACCGAGATCGCCGCGCGCCTGTCCGTGCCACTCGGCACGGTGAAGACCAGGACGCTGACAGCCATGCGGCAGCTGCGCGCTCGCCTGGGTCCCCTGCTGCGTGAGGAGCTCGCATGAGTCACGATCGATGGCTCGAGTCTGCGGCGGGCTACGCGCTCGATGCGCTCGACGCGAAGGAGCGCGGTGAGTTCGAGGCGCACCTGGCGAGCTGCGGGGAGTGTCGCCTGACGGTTCAGGAGTACCGCGAGGTGACCGGGCTCCTCATGCATGCCGCCGCGCCGGCTCCACCGCCGCCGCAGCTCGGCGAGCGCGTGGGTCGCCTCATCAGCGGGGAGCGCGCGCCGCGGCGGAACGTCTCCCCGATCCGCTGGCGTACGTCCACGGTGTGGCTTGCGGCAGCGGGCGCGGCCTTCGCGATCGCGGCCGGGGTGCTCTGGCGCGAGCTGGCTGAGGAGCGCGAGGGCGCGCGGGCGGCTCAGATCGCGGCGGAGACGTTCCGCAACCAGCGGGACTCCGCGCTTGGGAGCCTGCGAGGCCCGCGGGTGCACGTCGTGTCGCTCGCGTCGCCGAGCGGCGGCCAACCGGTCGCGCGCGTCTTCTGGAATCACGAGCGCAACCGCTTCTTCGTGACCGCGTTCAACCTGCCGCCCGCACGCGAGGGTCGCACGTATCAGCTCTGGGCCATCACGAAGGGACATGCGCCGGTGTCGATGGGGACGTTCGGCACGAACGAGCGTGGTATCGCCGAGGTCATCCTGCCGGTTGGCCAGGAGATCGACGCTCTCGGGTTCATCGACTCCTGCGGGCTCACCGAAGAGCCAGCCGGCGGGTCCCCGGCGCCCACCGAATCGCCGCGATACCTCGGCAACTGGCGGCATACGGACTGATTCCATCTCGGTCAGGCGGACTTCGGTGCTGGTGGTAGGCCTGCCGCAACGCGGGCAGCACTGTACGCCCCACAGCGTCGTCTGGGCAGTAATCAGTCGTCAGTTCCGAGTCAAGAGTCATCAGTTCCGAGTCACCCAGTCATGGGTTGTGAGTAAATACTCGGAACTGACGACTGGATAACTGGAAACCGATGACTGCCGACTGAGAACTGACGACTGATCACTGCCCGTCCTGACCACCGAGCCCGTCGTTCGGACTGCCCTGTCGCGATCCCTCCAGCCGCCTAACGCTCAGCCGCCAGCGGCAATCCGCCCCACCGCCTCGCGACGTATTCCCGCCAATACCGCACGACGCGTGACCGACTCGCGACGACGAGCCGATCACGACACCAACCGGCGGACACGTCCTTTCACCCATGCAGGAGCGGATCAGTCATGCCCCGTCCCATCTTTACCGCGATGGCCGCCGCGGCTCTCTTCGCGGCCCCGCGCGTTGCCACAGCCCAGTACGAGTCGGCCCGGTCGCCTAACGCCGGCCACGAGGCGCACGCCGCCAGCACCTCGCTCCGCACGACCTTGAACACGTTGCTCCAGGAGCACGTGTACCTGGCCAGCGCCGCCACCGGTGCGGCACTCGGCAAGCGACCGGCCGAATTCAAGGCGGCGGCCGATGCCCTCGATCAGAACTCGCAGCAGCTCTCGGCCGCCGTGGGCAGCGTGTACGGCACCGATGCAGGGAAGTCCTTCCTCGCGCTCTGGCGGAAACACATCGCCATCGTCGTGGACTACACCACTGCCGTGGCCAAGAAGGACCAGGCCGGGTCCGACAAGGCCGTGGCGGAGTTGATCGGCTACACGCAGGCGTTCGCGGCGTTCCTCAGCGGCGCGAATCCGCACCTCCCCAAGGCCACCGTCGCCGATCTGGTCAAGACGCACATCCTGACGCTGAAGGACGTGATCGACGCACAGGCGTCGGGCAACGCGGCGACGAGCTACGCCGCGCTCCGCACCGCCGCCGGGCACATGCAGATGATCGCCGACCCGCTCGCGGATGCCATCGGCAAGCAGTTCCCGAACAAGTACGGCAACTGACGACTCACAACGAACTCCACCGCTCACCCATTCGGAGCAGTTTCATGACTCGTGACTCGCGGGAGCTCGACTCCCACAGACCGCGCCGCCGGCGGCGCTGGCCCGTCGTCCTCGCGGCATCGTTAGGCGTGGCGGGCTTCGCGTTCGCCTCCGACCACCAGGACACCCCGGAAGTGGAGCTCAGCCCGCGCATGGACATCAACGATGTCTACGCCTTCCCGGGCTCGAGCCCCGACCGCACGGTCCTCGTGCTCACCACCTCGTCGCCGATCACACCGGCACAGGGCGCCTCGGCAGCGTTCGATCCGAACCTGCTCTACCAGCTCAAGATCGACAACACCGGCGACGCGATCGAAGACCGCGTCATCCAGTTCACGTTCGACGGGTCAGGGACCGACCAGACGGTCGAGATGCGCGGACCCGTGACGCCTCCGATGCTCGGCACGCGCACCACCGTCGCGGACATCGAGCCGGTCGTGACGGGGCGCATCAACACGACGCTCCAGGGGAACGGTGTGCAGCTCTTCGCCGGTCTCCGCGATGACCCGTTCTACCTCGACCTCGAGCAGGTCTTCCGCATTCTCCCCGACCGGCGCCCCGTGAGCGGCCCGCTCTCGCAGCTCCCCGACACGCCGTCGGCCTCGTCCTTCCGACCCTCGGGACAGGCCATGGACTACCTGCGAGGACTCAACACGCTCGCGTTCGTCGTGGAGCTGCCCACCGCCATGCTGACCCAGGGCGGCGCGCCGAAGTTCGGCGTATGGGGCACGATCAGCCGCTGACCATTCGACCATTCCTCTGAGGTTTCCAAGACATGACATCCCGGATTCTGCGCGTCACGCGCACGCTCGCGCTCTCCGCGCTCTTTCTACCGGCTGCCTGCTCCGATGACGATGACGACGTCATCGCGGGCCCGGACGGCGCGCGCGTGTACAACCAGGTCGAGCGGCTCGGCAACCCGCTCGTATCGGAGGTGACGCTCGCCAAGCGGAACCACGGGTTTCACAACGCCGGCGCGCCGAGCACCGATGTCGCGAGTCACGCCGCCGAGCTGCGCGCGTTCGTCCGCACCGTCGCCGGTCGCAACGAGACGGTGGCCAACACCATCGCCGCCGTCCTTCTCCCCGACATGCTCATCGTGCAGACCGACAAGCCAGGAAACACCGCAGGGTGGCTCACGTGGGCGCTCGCGGACGGCTACGGTGGCCGGCCCCTGAGCGATGACGTGGTGGATGCGGGGCTCACGGCGATCTTCGGGTCGCTGCTCGATCCCGACAACGTGAGTGCGGGCCTAACGACCGACAACGTCGATGCGAACGATAAGCCGTTCGAGACGGCGTTCCCGTACCTCGCCGCACCGCACACGAACTGATTGCCGTCATTCCGAGCCCAGCGAGGAATCGCAGTCGTCCCGACCGAGAGCCCTCTACGGGGACGATTGCGATTCCTCATCTGCCCGCAAGCGGGCACCCGCGGCCCTTCGGGCCTCCGCTCGGAATGACAGCGAACCCACACACCGGCAAACAACCGTGCGCAAGAGAATCATATCAGTTCTGGTCCTCACAGCCGTCGCGGCGCTCGCCTCGGCCCGCCGCGTCACGCGCGCCGAGGCCCGCACCGCCGCGCGTGAGGCAGCGCGCGTCGAGCGCGAGACACGCGACCACGACATCGCGTTCTTCGCCCGCCGAGCCACCGAGGACCCGCAGTCCGCCGCCGACCGCGCTCAGGTCGCGGGACTGTACCTCCAACGTGCGCGCGACACCGGCGACTGGGAGAATTACCACCTGGCCGAAGCCTACGCGCGCGCCGCACTGGCACTGCGCACCGACCGAAACGGCAAGGCGTACCTCACCCTCGCGTCGTCACTCCTCGCACGGCACGAATTCGGCGAGGCGTACCGGGTCGCGCGCGAGATGGTCACCTTGGCGCCTGACGAGCCCGCGTATCGCGCGCTGCTCGGCGAGCTCCAGGTGGAGCTCGGAGATTACGAGGCAGCGCGCATCACGTTCGACACGCTGCGGGTACACCATCGCCACCCCGCCGTCGCCCCTCGGCTCGCTCGGTGGCTCGAGCTCACCGGGGACCGGCGCATGGCCGAGCAGGTGCTCCGTTGGGCGCAGCGCGACGTCGAGCGGCGCGCGGAGCTTCCGGCGGAGCAGCGCGCCTGGTTCACGCTACGCCTTGCGGACTTCCTCGTCCGCCACGGGCGTGTGGGCGAGGCCGAGGACGTCGCGCGTGCAGGGCTCGCGATCGCGCCGGACGACGGGCGGTTGATGCTCATCCTGGCGAGGGCCGCTGCCCTTCGCGGAGCGTGGCGCGACGTCCTCCGGCACGTCCATCAGGCCGGAGACGCCGCCGACATCTCCGCGCTGGCCCTCGCCGGCGATGCCGCATTCGCGCTGGGGGACACGGCCGGGGCACGTGTCCGGTGGGCTCGCGCCGAGCAGCGTGGTCACGAGCAACCCGAGCCCTACAATCGCCAGTGGACCCTCTTCCGCCTCGAGCACGGCGTCGAGCCTAACGATACACGCGCCATCCTCGAGCGCGAGATCCAGGAGCGGCGCGATGTCTACGGGTGGGACCAGCTTGCGATGGCGCGCCTCGCGACGGGTGATGTGGCGGGCGCCGAGCGCGCCACGGAGGAAGCGTTGCGGCTGGGGACGACGGACGCGGTGCTGTGGTGGCACGCGGCGCGCGTGGCGAAGGCGGCGGGCAAGACGGAGCTCGCCCGCAACCGTGCGGCGATGGCGGTTCGACTCAACCCGAGGTTCGATCACCGCGATGCGACGCTTTCCGCAGTGACCCCGCTCTTCAGGTAGTCCGCCGTGAAGGCATCGGCGGGAAAGAAGCACTCCAGGGCGAGCTCCGACACCGTGACATCTACCGGCGTGCCGAACACCGTCGTCGTGCTGATGAACGACATGATCCCCTGGTCGGTGGCGAACTGCAGCGGGATGAAGACGCCGTTGTCCGCGGGCTCGATGGCGCGGACAACGGACGCAGAGCCTTCGCGCGCCGGCGCAGCGTACCCGCGCAGCTCGGCGAGAAGCTCCTCGAGCACCGGGTCGGCGCTGACCTCGACCTGACGCCGTAGCCGTTCGAGGAGATGCGCGCGCCACTGCGCGAGGTTCGCGATGCGCGGGGCAAGCCCCTCGGGATGGAGGCTCAGACGGAGCACGTTCACCGGCGGCTGAAGCAGCGCCGGTGACACGCCGACGAGCCACCGCGCGATCGCACTGTTCGAAGCGACCAGCGTCCAGTGCCGGTCTACGGCGATCGCGGGGAACGGCTCGTGGCCCTGGAGCACGCGCTCGACCGCGCCGCGCACGACGTCCATTGCGGGATTGTCGAGCGGACGCTCGTTGAACACGGGGGCGTACCCTGCGGCGAGCAGGAGCTTGTTCCGGTCCCGCAACGGGACATCGAGATGGTCGGCCAGAAGGAGCACGAGCTCGCGACTCGGTTGGGCTCGCCCGGACTCGACGAAGCTCAGATGCCGCTGCGAAATGTCGGCATCGAGCGCGAGCGCGAGCTGACTCAGGCGGCGGCGCTGGCGCCAGCTTCGGAGCAAGGCGCCGAACGCCGAGGCGGGAGCTGATGCACGCGTGGCCATGGAATCCTCGTCTTCCTGAGAGAGGGGTGGCCCCCCTTACGAGAGTAGTCGACCTCGCGACATCAGCCAATTACCTCGCGCGTAATTGAACGGCCGTGGTACCCGCCCGAGATTGCCGTCCGTCGCCGCCCGCGCAAGGCGTAGGGCAGGCGACTGGACGGTCATTCACGTTATGCATGCGAGGTGTACTATGGCACGGATCGCAACTCAATCGGAGCTTCGCCGCGCGCTACTGGTCGACGCCGCGGCCAGCGGAGCC
>DASURJ010000372.1:0-8303 GCA_036280115.1 Gemmatimonadaceae bacterium | reverse complement strand
GCCGCGGCTTGTCCGCATCCGCCGCTGCCTCCGCGTCCGCTCGATGGCGCGACGAGACGAAACGATGCGTTAGGACTCTGACCCCAAAGTGTACGAGAGGCAGCTGGGTGCTGGCTGCCAGACTGCGGGCGCCTTGCTTGGCAGCCAGCCGCCAGCCGCTGTCAGGAGCCTTCCAGCTCGGAGCTGCAGCTAGCAACCCGCCAGCTCCCAGCTGGCCTGCCAGCTCCTTAGCCAGCTAGCTGGCTGCCGCGTCGACCGGGGCGGCTCACCCAGCGATGACCTTCGCAACGTCGGTCCGCGCCGCCCGCCGAGCCGGGATCAAGCTCGCCCCGACCGCGACAATCGCCGTCACGACCACCACCGCCGCGAACGTGACCGGATCGTTAGGCGTCACGCCGTGCAGCATGCCGGTCATCGTCCGCGTGAGGAGCAGCGCCGCACCCACGCCGATCACGAGCCCCGCCATCGCCTGACGTACGCCGCTGCCCAGGCTCAGGACCACCAGGTTGCGCGGCGTCGCGCCAAGCGCGGCGCGAATACCGAACTCCTGCGTGCGCGACGCGACCACCTGGGCCACGATCCCGAAGATACCGATCGCCGAGAGCACGAGGGCGAGCACGCCGAAGAGTCCGAGGAGCTCCATCGCGAAGCGCGGCGCCGCGATGGCCAGCTCCACCACCTCGTTCATCGTGCGCACCTCGGAGATCGGGAGCCGCGGGTCGAGCTCCCGAATCACGCCACGCACGGGCGCAATGAGCTGCTGCGGATCCGCCGTCCCGCGGACGACGAGCGTCATCGTTCGGCTCGTGTTACCCGGGTTGGTCGCGAACTGTGGCTGCGGTGCATAGAACTGCGCCTTCACCTCTCGCGTGAGCCCATTGTGGCGAACGTTCTCCACCACGCCGACGATGGTGTACTGCGGCCGTCTATCCCCGCCCCCGATCCGAACGCGCGTGCCGAGCGGGCCACGTCCCTGCAGGTACAGCTCGACGAAACGCCGGTTGACGATCATCGCCGGCGGCGCGTCCATCTGGTCGCGCTCGTCGAAGAAACGACCCTGCACGAGCCCGAGCCCCATAGCCTCGAAGTAGCCGGGCGTCACCACCTGCCAGTCACCCGGCGTGCCCTGACCCTCGGGTGGCGTGTACCCTTCGACCTGAAGCCCCCAGTCGCCCATCTCGGTCGCGAGCGGGAGAATGCGCACGAGCCCCACCGCGGTCACGCCGGGAAGCGCTGCCACCCTCCGCCGGAGCTCGTCGTGGAACGCCGTGACGCGTATCGAATCAGGGTACCAGGCCGCTGGCGTGGAGAGACGCATCGTCAGCACGCCGTCCGGACGAATACCTGCGTCGATGGCGAAGAGGTTCGCGACGCTGCGAATCATCAGCCCAGCCCCGACCACGAGCACGACCGCGAGCGCCACCTCGATGGCCACGAGCGTCTGCCGCCATCGCACGCGACCGGGTCCGGACGTCGCCGAGCGCCCGCCATCGCGCAGCGCGGTGCCCGGCGCGACCGACCGCGCCTGTACGGCCGGAAGCAGTCCCGCAATGAGTGCCGCGATCACGCCGATGCCTAACGCGAACGCGAGCACGACCGGGTCGAGCCGCGTCTCTCCCACACGAGGGAGCGCGACAGGCGCCGTGTGACGCACGAGCCAGACGCCGCCCGCCGCGAGCGCGACGCCGAGTGCCGCACCGAGCCCGGCGAGGACCACCGTCTCGGTCAGCAGCTGTCGCGTGAGCCGCTGCCCCCCTGCGCCCAACGCCACACGCAGCGCCATCTCGCGACGGCGCTGCTCCCCGTGCACGAGCAGCAGCCCGGCGACGTTCGCGCACGCGATGAGCAGGACGAAACCGACAGCGGCGAAAACCACGAGCAGCACCGGCTCGAGCCGCCCCGTCACCTGATCCTCCACGCCAACGGCGAACGCGCGGAACTGCATCTCGGCCGGATACGTCCCGTCGCGCACGAGCTGCGTGACCCGGTTGTCGAGCTGGCGGTTGGCCTGTTCGACGGTCGATCCCGCCCGCAACCGCGCGACCGCATAGAAGCCGTGGTTGCCTCCCCCCTGCATGAACGCCGGCCCGGGCACGGCGCCGTTCTGCTCGGCCGTCGTGCCTAACGGCAACCAGGCGAGCGTCGCCCCGCTGCCACCGAAGTCGTGCGGCAGCTTGAAGCCGGGGGGCATCACCCCCACCACGACACGCGCCTGCCCATTCACCTGGATGCTGCGGCCAACGATGGATGGGTCAGCGCCGAACCGGCGCTGCCACACGTCGTCGCTGAGCAGGATGACCGCCGGCCCGTTCGGGACATCCTCCTCGGCCGTGAAGTTGCGGCCAAGCGCCGGCGCGACGCCAAGCACCGGGAGCACCTCCCGGTCGATGAACCCGGCACGGAGGCGCTCCGACTCGTCGTTCGCGGTCAGGTTCACCGCGCCGGTGCTGAACAATCCCACGTTCGCGAACGCCGGGATGTCCGCCTTCCACCCCTCGTACTCATCGTACGACAGCCATGTTTGGTCGAAGCCTCTCCACGCACTCCAGAGCACGGCGATCCCTTCCGGATTCCCGTACGGAAGCGGGGTGAGCAACACCGCCTTCACGACACCAAAGAGCGCGGTGCTGGCGCCAATACCCAACGCGAGCGTGAGCGACGCGACCGCGGTGAATCCCGGACGCCGTCGCAGCGTTCGGACAGCGAAGCGCGCGTCCTGCGCCAGATCCTCGAGCCACGACGTCCCACGCTCGTCGCGCACGGCGTCCTTATATCGCTCCACACCGCCGAACGCACGCGTCGCGGCCACGGCGGCGTCTTCCTCGGACATCTTCTCTTCGCGCACGAGTCGTCGTGCCTCCATCTCGAGGTGGAACCGCATCTCGTCGTCCATGCGCCGCTCTTCCCGCCCGCGGTGCACCAGCGCGTCGAACGCGGTCACGATCGCGTGATACCACGCCATCCATCACCCTCCCTGCGGGGCGAACCGCAACACGCGATTCACCGCGCGCGATGACTGCTCCCACTCGGCGACCTGTTCGTCGAGGTAGCGGCGACCTTCGCGCGTGATCTCGTAGTAACGCGCCTTGCGGTTGTTCTCGCTGTCCGCGTAGTAGGCACGGATCAACCCGCGCCGGAGCATCCGCTGCAGTGCCGGGTAGAGCGAGCCCTGGTTGACGTCGAACACCTCATCCGACATCTGGCGAAGGCGGATGGAGATCCCCCACCCGTGCATGGGCTGCAGCGTGAGCGCCTTGAGCGTGAGCATCTCGAGCGTGCCCTGCAGGACTTCGGAGCGCGACGGAGGACTGTTCCCGGCCATGGACCTTTAGACCACCTAGAGGTGCAGAAGGTTTGCGCCGGGACGGCGCAGGACGCAAGCTCGTCGGCCGCCGTTCATTGTGCGCGCCGGCTCCAAACAGCTAACGTGTCACCCCGATGGAGATTACGAGATTGGAGACGCCGATCGGCCTCGGCTGCATGCGTCTGTCGACCGCTCCCGATCGCGATGATGGGCGGTCGATCTCGGTCATCCACGCGGCGCTCGACGCGGGCGCGAGGCTGCTCGACACGGCCGATGCCTACTGCCACGACGACAGCGAGGCGGGACACAACGAGCGTCTGATCGCCGCCGCCCTTCGGACCTGGTCGGGCGACCGCTCGACCGTGACGGTGGCGACGAAAGGCGGGCTACGCAGACCGGACGGAAAGTGGGTGCCCGATGGCAAGGCGAAGAGCCTCCGCGCCGCGTGCGACGCGAGTCGCCGAGCACTCGACGTCGATGCGATCGACCTCTATCAGCTTCACGTCGTGGACCCGAAGACGCCGCTCGAGACGAGCGTGCGGGCGATCGCGGCCCTGCACGCCGAGGGAAAGATCCGCCGCATCGGGCTCTGCAACGTGACGGTCGGACAGATCGAGGCGGCACGGGCCATCGCGGAGGTCGCGTCGGTTCAGGTGAGCCTGTCCGTGTTCGACGATGAGAATCTCCGGAACGGGGTGGCGGAATACTGCCGGGACCACGGTATTCGCCTCATCGCGTATCGCCCGTTAGGCGGGGAGCGAGTGACGCGGATCCCGCAGGACCCCCTGCTGGCTGAGATCGCCGCACGTCACGAGGCGACGCCCGAAGAGATCGCCCTCGCATGGCTTCGCGACCTGAGTCCGCTCGTGATACCCATTCCGGGCGCCACGCGAGAGCGCACGGCTCGATCGCTCGCGACGGTCGCTCGCGTGCGTCTGTCCGACGCCGACCGCGTTGGTCTCGACGCGCGCTATGCCGGCCGACTCCTCCGCGTGCCGCGCTCGGCGCGTCGTCCGCCGCTCGGCGCGAGCGGTGACGTCGTCCTCGTGATGGGCATGCCCGGCGCGGGCAAGAGTACGTTGGCACGCGAGCTGGAAGCAACGGGCTACCGACGTCTCAACCGTGACGCCCGCGGCGGCTCGCTCTCCGAGCTCGCGCGTGCGCTCGACTCGGGAATCGAGGCCGGGGAACGCCGATGGGTGCTGGACAACACATACCCATCGCGCAGGTCGCGCAACGAGGTCATCGAGACCGCCTGGAAGCACGGCGTTCCGGTCAGATGTGTGTGGGTCACGACCGGGATCGCGGATGCGCAGGTCAACGCGATCACGCGGATGATCGACGCGCATGGCCGCCTTCCGAGCCCCGAGGAGATTCGCGAGCGCGGGAAGGACGATCCGCGCTTCATCGGTCCCGATGCACAGTTCCGCTACGAGCGTTCCATCGAGCCGCCGGTGCTCGACGAGGGATTCGAGAGGGTGGACGAGCGCCCATTCGAGCGTGGTATGGCGCCGACTGGCATGGCCGCTCGCGCGGTTTTTCTGGACTACGATGACCTCGTGGACGCCCGCCCGGAGCAGGGAGCGGCGAGTCCTCACGGTGAGATCCTCCGAGGCGATCGACGCCGAACGCTGGAACGCTACGCGCGCGACGGCTGGCTCCTGTTCGCGCACGCGTGGCGGCCGGAGGTCGCCGCGGGGCGAGTCACGCTCGATTCGGTTTCCGACGAGTTCGCGCGCATCCGCGGGGAGGTCGAGATCACGGTCGCCTGCTGCCCGCACGCCGCGGGCCCGCCGGTCTGCTGGTGCCGGAAGCCGATTCCCGGATCGATGCTCGAGTTCGCACTCCGAGCTGGCGTTGCGCTGGATCGATCGCTCGTGGTGGCAAGCTCGCAGGCAGATCGAACGCTCGCGCAGCGCCTCGGGGTGCCGATCATCGACTCCGATCGGTTTTTCGCGGATCGGACGTAACGCAACCGTTCGAATGCGGGCGTTCGTGCTCCGAGCGTCATCGCGCGAGTCGACATCGCGACCGGTCCAGGGGAGGAAAGGCAGGAGGGGGATGGACAGGATGAGCAGGATGACGAAGATGACCAACGCGGCAGCAGCGTTGCTCTCGCAAGCGGCCTGAGGAAAAGAGGGGAACGGCCGCCCGGGACGCCCCGCCGTTCGCACTTCGCCCTTCGCCGTTCGCCGTTCGCGCTTCGCCGTCCGCGCTTCGCCGTCCGCGCTTCGCCGTCCGCGCTTCGCCGTCCGCGCTTCGCCGTCCGCGCTTCGCCGTCCGCGCTTCGCCGTCCGCGCTTCGCCGTCCGCTCTGCTACCGATTCACCCAATACGCAACCTTGACGAGAAACGTATTGTCGGGGTGCAGCTCGAACAGCTCGCGGTAGTCGCGTCGCCAGGACTGTCCCGGGTTCCGGTTCGAGTCGTCCTGGCGGCCGTGCGCCCATACGACGAAGAGCGTCGAGCCCGGACGGTACTCCCAGCGCGCCACCGCGTTCGTGCGCAGCTGCTTCAGCTTGAACGTCGTCGTCTCGAGGTCGGGTGGCGTGTACGCGCGGAAGCGATCTTCGTACTCCTCCGCGTCCGGCGTGTCGCTCACTTCGCGGAAGTCCGAGTATCGGCCCGACGCGACGAACGGCTGGCCGTAGAACTCGAACGTCAGGTCCGGCGTGATCGTGTAGTTCAACCGCGTGCTCATGGAGATCGTGCGCTGGTTGATGCGCGCGAACGTGTGGTGCGTCACGCCATCGGTGTCCGTGACGTTGCTGTGCCACTGCGTGTTGTTGCGGTCGCGAGAGACGTCGATGCTGAAGTTCGCCTGCAGGCGAGGCGACACTCTGATGTTCACGTAGGGACTGAGCGTGGAGCCGTGCGTCCTGCCCTCATCGGCGAAGCGGAGGTTCACCCACATGCCACCCGAGATCGTGCGCCGGCTGTCGGTATTGAACCCGCCCCACGGGAAGATGCCGCGCGAGTCACGCAGCGGCGGGCCGCCGCGCGTGCAGCGGTCGCAGTAGCTCTCCGTGAGGCTCGCGATCGTGCTGCCGAAGTGGACGTCCCAATTGTTCTTCAGCCCCATGTGGCCGTTGAAGTTCACCGCGTTCTCGAGCCTGAGGCCGGACGTGTTCCAGTGCGTCCAGTAGTTGCCGTTCACCTGCGCCCACCGGTAGATCCCGCGCGCGTTGCGAAAGCTGAGCGCGGCCCACGTGCTCCAATCGAGGATGTCTGCACGACGCAGGAAGCCGATGTCGTTGACATCGAACCCCGCCGATTGCCTGAGGATGCTCGTTTCGAACCGCGTGATGCCGCCGCCGTACTTGCCCAGCTTGAGCTGCTCGGAGTGACCGGAGAGCGACGTGCGGTTCGCATCGACCTCGAGGTCGTCGCCGGGCTGCTGGTAGTAGTGCGTGGAGTTGCGCTGTGTTTGCGCAATGACCTCGCGTGACCCGGAGACGCGCGAGGCGGCGAACTGCCCGGCGAGCTCGTACTGACCGTTGCGGAACCGGTTCCGAAAGCTCGCTCCGGCCGTGTAGGCGGCGCGGTGGAGGTAGGGCGCCGTCTCGTCATCGAGCGCGCGGTTGACCGCAGTGGCGATGACGCTGAAACCGCCCTCGCCGCCGCGCAGATCCTGTTGCGCGCGCAGCACCGCGTAGTTTGCGGCCGGCTCGACAGTGAGGTTGTTCACGCCGTGAACGCGCTGCGTGACGGCGTCGAGCAGGCCGAACGAGAGACCGCGACGCGTACGGCCGGTGATCTTTGTTGCCGCCGCGATCGGTGTCGACGTCGGCGTGCCAGCATCACCATACTCGTCGCGCAGGAACGGCGACCGCCCGATCCGACGCGAGTAGAACAACCCTTCGTTCGTGCTGCAATCGACGACGCTGTAACAGTTGAGCTGAAAGCGGTACAGGCCGGTCCCTTCCACGAAGAACGGGCGACGCTCGGCGAGGAAGGTCTCGAAGGCCGTCAGGTTGAGCACGGCCGGGTCGGCCTCGACCTGGCCGAAGTCGGGGTTCACCGTGGCGTCGAGGGTGATGTTCGGCGTGATGCCGAACTTGAGATCGCCGCCGGCCGTGATCTCCTGCGCCCGCTCGAAACGCGCGTTAGGGAGGGTGCGCTGGACGTTCTTCGTCACCGCGTAGGGGGTGACCTCGAGTCGCCGCGCGGTCGTGATCCCGGCCAACCCCGTCAGCCGGCCGAGCTGCGATGCGAGCCCGTTCCGCGTGGGTAACCAGAGCGGCCACGACACACGCTCGCGGTACCGCTCGATGTCGCGCCACACCCCGAAACCAAACGTGTGAGACGCGGCGGGGGCATAACGCAGCTGCGACAGCGGGATCCGGAACTCGGCCGTCCATCCGAGTGAATCGATCAACGTCGCGACGTCCCAGATCCCGTTCCAGGACCCGTCTTCCTGCGTATCGTTGCTGACGGTGTAGTCGCGTTTCACACCGTCGGGATTCACGGCGAACTCGAAACCCGTGCGCTTGTCGTCGTAGGAGTCGATGATGAGAATCGCCTGGTCGGACGGGCCACGGACGTCGCGCCGGGAGAGGGCGCGCATGATGCTGTCCGGATGCGGGTCGTACAGGCGGACGAACGCGTAGAGATTCTTCTCGTCGTACGCGACCTGGAACTCGGTCTTGAACGATGGCTCGACGTCCACCCGGGGCTCGAACTGCCTGAACTCGGAAAACTTCGGTGCCTCTCGCCACGCGGCGTCATCGTTGCGGCCGTCGATCGTCGGTGGGACCGGTGCACGGATGGCGACCGCGACGGCGGATTGCGTCCGCGCCACAGTCGTGGCTGGCTGTTGTGGGAGCATCACCAGCAGAGCAGCAAGAGCGAACATACAGGCGCGACCTGTCCGACGTTGTGGAGCTTGGACAGTTCGTCCCGGGGAATGGTTGGTCGAGTCGCCGGGCGCATCCGCCAGTCAACATCGTCTTCAATGGCCCGACACACACGAAGAACCGCGGAGGGGGCCGGGGCGCAGA
>DASURJ010000371.1:0-8692 GCA_036280115.1 Gemmatimonadaceae bacterium | reverse complement strand
GTACGATCCGGCGGACTGGCCGGCGATGCTCGAGCCGATCATCGAGGGGCAGGCGGACGCCGTGTTCGGCTCGCGGTTCCTGGGCGGCCCGCACCGCGTGCTCTACTTCTGGCACTCGGTGGGGAACAAGGTGCTCACGATGGTGAGCAACATGTTCACCAACCTGAACCTCACCGACATGGAGACGTGCTACAAGGCGATTCGCGGCGAGGTGGCGCGGTCGCTCGTGCTCACGTCGGACCGGTTCGGCTTCGAGCCCGAGGTGACGGCGCGGCTCGCGCAGGCGAAGACGCGGATCTTCGAGGTGCCGATCAGCTATTCCGGGCGCACGTACGCGGAAGGGAAGAAGATCGGATGGCGGGATGGTGTTGCGGCATTCTGGCACATCGTGCGATACAACGTGTTCGCACCGTGATGCGCATCGCGTTATGCATTGGGTAGTTACGCGCTTCGGCACAACGCGTCCTCTCAACGGCGCGCGCGGCGATGCGCGGTGGATGCTCCGAGCGCGCAGCGTGGCGGTCTGGCATGTTGGGGGAGCCGGCAGATGCCGTGGCAGACTGCAACGGAGCGCGCAAAACACTCCCCGCTTTACCCAGTGCGACGTAGCGCACAGTTCACACAAGTCGTTGCGGGAAAACGCGAAACTCGGGCACGTGTCGTGTGGTCCGCACGTTGCCTTCACCGCAGCCGTGAATTCGTGCACCACGTCGCGAAGCGTAGGTAGAACCCCTCAGGCATTCGGAGAGACACGCATGCGTAACACCACTCGCAAGGGCTTCACGCTGATCGAGCTCCTGATCGTCGTCGTGATCATCGGCATTCTCGCCGCGATCGCGATCCCGAAGTTCGCCAACACGAAGGAGAAGGCGTATCTCGCTTCGATGAAGTCGGACCTTCGCAACATGGCGACGGTGCAGGAGGGTTACTTCTCGGATAACCAGGTCTACACCGCTGGTACCGCGTTCAACCAGGGCGGCAGCACGCAGTCGCTCTCGGGCTTCGTTCCGTCGGCTGGCGTCCGCGTCGTCGCGGCTGCGACGGGCGGCACGGGCTGGAGCGCCACGGCGGCCCACAGCGCCACGACGAAGACCTGCGCGATCTTCATCGGCGTCGCGTCGGTGACGCCGGCGTCGGTCGAGGCCGAGCCGAAGTGCACGCCGTAATCGCGTAACACTCGCGATACGGAAACGGGCGGCGACCACTGGTCGCCGCCCGTTTCTCTTCATCCGTACCCCGAATCCGCGCGCGACGGAACACGTCCCGGCGCGTGGAAACGATGCCACGTTAGGCCGGCTTCGGCCCCATCGTTGCGCATGCGCCCCGCCTTCACGCTCATCGAGCTGCTCGTCGCGCTCGTGGTCCTCGCGACCGGCGTGCTCGCGCTCGCGTCCACCGCAGGGCTCGTCGCGGGCCACGTCGGCGACGGTGCCCGCCTCACGAGCGCCGCGCACGCGGCGCGATCGACGCTCGACTCACTCGCCACCCAGCCGTGCGCGGTCCTGGTGAGTGGCGTCGCTTACACGTCGGGGCTCACGCTGCGCTGGACCGTCACGCGCGACTCGTTGGTTGCTCACGTCGAGCTCGAGGTACACGCCCTCCTCCGGCGTCGCGCCCACGACCGCACCTACCGCGGCATCATCCCATGCTCGGCCGGCTGACACGCGCGGGGTTCAGCCTCGTCGAGATCATCGTCGCCCTGGCACTCGGCGGGCTCGTTGCCGCGGCGGTCACGACCGTTCTCCGCCGGCAACACCGCTTCTTCGCCGGCGCGGCAATCCTCGTCGAGCAGCGCGTGGCGCTCAGGGATGCCACCGGCATCCTGCCAGGCGAGCTCCGCGCGCTCGCGAGCGACGACATCCTGGTGTCCTCCGACTCCTCGCTCGAGATACGCGCGACGATCGGCACCGCGATCGCCTGTGACACCGTGGCCGGTGGCAACGCCATCGTGCTCGCTCCCGGGGATCTCACGGCCGGCGCACTCGCGGCGTACGCCACGGCGCCGCAGCCGGGTGACGTCGCGCTCGTGTTCGATGGCGGGGGCAGTGATGCAGCTGGCGACGACGGCTGGGTCGCCGCCGACATCACGAGCGCCGCGTCCGACAACGATCGGTGCGGAGCGTCGCCGCTCGTCGCGAGCACTGACGCGTTCGGATCACCGGAGCGGGCGTCGGGGTTCGTGCTTCGATTCGCCGACGGCACGCGACTCCCACCAACGGTTCAACCCGGCGCGTTCGTGCGCATCATGCGTCGCGTGCGCTATCGCTTCTACCGCAGCAGCACGAACGAATGGTTCCTCGGCTACGCGGAGTGGATGGGCACGGGCTTCGGCGTCGTTCAACCCGTGAGCGGACCGTTCGCCCCGTACCGCACGCGCGGCGGAGGGGTGTCGCTGCGCTACTTCGACCACGCGGGCTCGGAGATCATCCCCGGTGCCGAGCCGTCGCGGGTAACCCGCATAGAGGTCGCGGCCCGCGGGATCGCGCGCGCCGGATTGTCCGGGGCAGCCGCCGATCTGCGCGCCGATTCGCAACGTGTCGCCGTGAGGTTGCGCAACCCATGATGCGACTGTCCGTACGAGCTCGCCGCGGCGTCGCGTTGCCGGCCGCGATCTTCGCCCTCGTGCTCCTCTCGACGTTGATCGTCGGTGCGCTGTTCGTCGCAACGGAGGAGCTGCGCGCGGGCAGGAGTGACGTCGCGGATCAGCGCACGCTCGCCGCCGCAGAGTGGGCGCTCGAGCACGCGGTCACGCGGTGGGACCCTCGGCAGAACACTGCGCTGCGCGTCGGTGACCGTACCGAGCTCCTGTCGTTCGCACATGACGGCGACAGCGTACGGGTGGTCGCGACGCGCACGCAGCCGCGCGCGGTGTGGCTTGCCGCGCGCGCGACGTCACGTGACGGACGCACGATCCCGGCGCGGCGCGTCGTCGGCGGCTCGTACCGACTCGTGGGTCCCACGGTCTCCCCCGGCGCGGCACTCACGTCCGGCGGACGGGTGACTGTGACGTCGGGAGGACTCGTCGTGGGAGTGGACGCGGCGGCAACCGCGTCGAGCGCTCGCGTGTGCGGTGAGGCGCCGCCCGCGAGCGTCGCGGCGGTGGCCGTTCCGGATTCGGCCGATGTCTGCGGAGAGACCTGCGGCGCGACGCCACCCGTGGGTCTCGAAGGCGATCCGCTCGTCGCCAACGGGCCGCCCGCGGCCGATCCCGCGTTCAGCACGTTCGGTGATGACACGCGCGCGACCCTCTCCCGGCGCGCCGCGCTCGTGCTCGAGCCTGGGACGTATGTCACACGACCGGCTAGCGACGGCACCGAATGCGTCGTTTCGGATCCCATGAACTGGGGTGATCCCGCGGGCACGTCGCCATGCGCCGATCACTTTCCCATCGTGCACGTGCGCGGGGACGCCGTACTCGGTCCAGGATCGGTGGGGCAGGGTATGCTGCTCGCGGACGGGGGCGTGACGCTCGAGGCGGGCGCGCGATTCGCCGGGATCGTCATCGCTACGAACGCCATCGTCGTGCGCGGCCCGGGCGCGGAGATCAGTGGGCTGGCGCTCGCCGCGAACGCGGACGGCGCAGGCGCCACGCGCCTCGAGGATGGCGGGGCGATCCGCTACGGCGGCTGCGTTGCGCGCGCGGCGGTGCTCGGTGCCGCGCGCCTCGCACGCACCCCGGAGCGCTGGTGGGCGGAGCTCCGGTGATGCGGCGCACACCGCGCGCACCGGGCCGTCGGGCGCGCGCTGACGCGTCATCCGCCACCGCGTCACGATGTCCGTGCATAACGCGAGAGCGTATCCGACGCGCGTTTCGCCAGCGGCGGCACATGACCGATGGGAGTCGCGCCGCCGTTTCGTGCGCCACCGCACAGTCGTCCCCGGGCTGCCTAGCGAGTCCGCGCCAACGCAGGCGACGAACGCCTGACGCGTGGGCGTTGCCACGCCACAATCGTGACTCGCGACACACCGATACGCACGGCAAAGCTGTGGCGTCACACGCTGTTACCAGCACCAACGCCAGATCGTGTTGTTGGCAGATTCGACCGGGCCCGTGGTCAAAGTGCCTCGCTCGTCGGTCGTCGCGGCATCACGCGATGAGCCGATGAAACGTTAGGCAGGGCTCGGCGATGCGCGTAGCGGTGCGGTCCGCACGTGACGCCGCCGCGCATGTAGGGCGAAGGCAACACCACCCGGCGCCCCTGTCGGCGTCGCACGATCCACCTCGACTCGGCACCCTCGCTATGGCGCTCTTCGGACGCAAGAAGACAACGATCGGCCTCGACATCGGCTCCGGCCTCATCAAGGTCGCGGTCATCGATCACGGGCGCGGCGAGCCCGAGCTGACGAAAGTCGCCATCATGCCGCTCATCGCCGACGCGATCGTCGAGGGCGAAGTGATGGACCCCGGCATCGTGACCGACGCCGTCCGCAACGCCATCGAGGCGGCCGGCATCAAGTCCAAGGAGATCGTCACCGCCGTCGGCGGCCGCGACGTGATCATCAAGAAGATCCAGATCGAGCGCGTGCGCGAGAGCCAGGCGCGCGAGCTCATGCGCTGGGAGGCCGAGCAGCACGTGCCGTTCGACATGGAGTCGGTGGAGCTCGACTTCCAGATCCTCGACCCCGACGGCGACGGCATGGAGATGAGCGTCCTCCTCGTCGCCGCCAAGCGCGACCTCATCGAGACGAAGATGCACCTGCTCACCGACGCCGGTCTGACCCCGACCGTCGTCGACGTCGATGCGTTCGCGCTGCATAACGCGTTCGAGCTCAATCACCCCGACGCCATGAACGGCGTGGTGGGGCTGATCAACATCGGACACGAAGTCACGAACATCAACATCCTCGACGACGGCGTGCCGATCCTCACCCGTGACATCACGGTGGGGACGCGCCGCTTCCGCGAGGATCTGCAACGCGAGCGCGGTCTCGGCGCCGAAGAAGCGGACCTCCTCCTCCAGGGCTACGACCGCTCGCCGCATCTCGACGCGGTGATCGAGAGCCGCGGAGAAGAGATCGCCGTCGGCATCGAGCGCGCCGCCGCGTTCCTGGCGTCCTCGTCCCGCTCGGGGAACCAGATGCGTGCGGTCTACACCTGCGGTGGCGGCGCCCGCGTGCCCGGACTCACCGAGGCGCTCGCCAACCGCTTGCGCGTCCGCGTCGAGCAGGCCAACCCGCTCGCGAACCTCAAGGTCCGCGACGGCGCCCTCGACTCGCTCGTGACCGACGAAGTCGCTCCGCTGCTCATGCTCCCCATCGGGCTCGCGCTTCGTCAGGCCGCCTGAGTCCCTCACCGCGACCGAACTCCGATGATCGAGATCAATCTCCTGCCGGGTAGCGGAAAGAAAAACCGCGGCACCGGCTTCAGCCTCACCGCCATTGCCGGCAAGGCGGGGTCGCGCGTCAAGGACCCGTTCATGATCGCGGCGGCGGTCAGCATCGTTGCCGCCACGGGCTCCATCGCCTGGCTGCACGTCACCCAGACCGCGCGCGCCGAGGAGCTCACCGAGCGCGAGCGTCGGGCCGTGCAGGACTCCACCCGCTACGTCGCCGTGCTCCGCGAGCGCAACCGCGCGCTCGCCCAGCGCGACTCGATTCAGCGCCAGCTCGAGATCATCAAGACAATCGACAACGACCGCTTCGTCTGGCCTCACGTGATGGATGAGGTAAGCCGCGCGCTCCCGCCGTACACGTGGCTCAAAGGCATCCAGCAGGTCGCGGTCGTCGCGCCGCCGCCCCCCCCGCCGCCGAAGCCGAGCGAGCAGGGGAAGCCCGCGCCGCCGCCGCCGCCGCCCGCGCCGCCGGCCATGAAGTTCCAGGTCTTCGGCAATACCGCCGACATCCAGGCGCTCACGCGCTTCATGAAGCTGCTCGAGGCGTCGCCGTTCGTGAAGAACGTCGCGATCGCGAAGGCCGAGCTGGTCGCCCTCGATGGGAAGGAAGTCCACGAGTTCCTGCTCGAGGCCGAGTACGAGCGTCCCGACGAGTCGGTGATCTCGACCGTCCCCGTTACCCTGTCGTCGAGGTAAGAGAGCCCCATGGCCCTGCTCCCCAAGAATCAGCGCGACCAGGTGATGGTGCTTCTCGTCATCGTCGCCGTCGCCCTGATCGGACTCTACTACGCCTACGTCTACTCGCCCAAGTCGGACGTGCTGGCGGACCTTCAGGCCCACGTCGATTCGCTCGACGTGAGCAACCAGCGCGCGAAAGCGGAGCTGGCCAAGGGGAACGTCGAGCAGCTGCGCGCCGAAGCCGCGAAGCTGCAGGCGAGCCTCGAGGTCATGCGCCAGCTCGTGCCCACCAGCAACGAGGTGCCGGCGCTGCTCGAGCAGGTCTCGACGGCGGCGCGCCGCGTGGGGCTCGACCTCGCCACGGTGAAGCCGCAGCCGGTGATCGAAGGCGAGCAGTTCGACACGTATCGCTATCAGGTCACCGTCATCGGTGATTACCACGCCCTTGGTGAGTTCCTCACCAATGTCGGTTCGCTGACGCGCATCATCGCGCCGGTGAACCTGGCGCTCGCTCCGCTCGGCAATGGGGCGGCGCTCGATCAGCGCCGGAAGGCGCAGAAGAACAACAGCTCGGTCCTCGACTCGCGGTTTGAGATCCAGACCTACGTGGCGAAGACCGCGCCCCCGCGTCCCGCTCCGGCGGGTGGGAGTAAGTCATGATGCGACTCTTCGTACTCACGGGCGCGCTCGCCCTGGCCGCCGCGGTTCCGTCCACGGCACCGGCGCAGTCGGTGCCTAACGTTTCCGGGATCAAGCGGACCACGCAGCGCGCAGTCAACAAGACGAACGCGCACACGCTGGCCATGACCGGCGCGGACTCGGGACGCGCGGGCGGCCCCGTCATCCCGCCCGCGGCCGCCGGCGGCAAGGCGGTGGAGAAGCCGGCGACCGACACGGCACGCGGGCGCGGCGTTCGCGCCACCGCGACCGGCGCCGCCACGGCCACGCGCGCCCCGAGCGTCGCCGACACGGCCGGCAAGATCGTGATCAAGCGCGAGGTGTTCGCGTACGAGCAGAGCGGCCGCCGCGACCCGTTCGTGTCGCTCATGACCGTCGGTGAGCTCCGTCCGATGATCAGCGATCTGGTCGTCAGCGGAATTCTGATCGACCCGAGCGGCCGCGGGTCCGTGGCCGTGTTGCGCGACGTGAACACGCGGGAGCAGTACCGCGTGCGCGTGGGCCAGCAGCTCGGGCGGATGCGTGTCGCGCGGATCGCGCAGAAAGCCGTGACGTTCACGATCGAAGAATTCGGTTACAGCCGCCAGCAGGAGCTGGCGCTCGAAGATTCAAATCAAGCGAGGACGAAATGAGTCGAGTCTGTACGCTGGTCGCACTGACGGCCGCCGCCCTGCTGGCGAGCGCCGGCCGCGCGAGCGCCGCGCACGTCACGGCCCCCCGACCCGCCGCCGCGCGTGAGGGCGTCACCGCCGTCACCGCCGTCAGCATCGTGCCGTCCTCGGGACGCGCTGAAGTCATTGTGGCACTGAACGGGCCCGTCGAGGTCGCGGACTTCGTGCTCACGAGCCCGGACCGCGTGGTGCTCGACATTACGGGCGCCCGGATGCAGCTCGGCGCGCCGCTGTACGACCGGGTGCCCCGCGCCGGCATCACGAACGTCCGTATGGCGCAGTACAAGGCCGACGTCGTTCGCCTCGTGCTCGAGCTCGACAGCACCCGCGAATACGAGGTGACCACGTCGGAGAAGGAGATCCGGATCGCCATCGTCGGCGCGGAGCAGTTCGCCGCCTGGCACGCCGGCGACCGCGAAACCGTGACGTCGGCCGGAACCGTCGCCACCGATGCGACGCGTACCGAGCGCACCTACGCCGCCACGCCGGCGGCCGCGATGCGCGAGCGCCTCACGTTCAACCAGCAGCGGTCGCAGCAGCCCCGCATTACCGTCACCTACCAGAATTCCGACATCCGCGACGTGATCGCGGCGTTCGCGACGTTCTCGCAGCGCACGATCGTGATCGGGAAGGATGTGCAGGGCACCGTTACGGCGGAGATCAAGGACCAGCCCTGGGACGTCGCCCTCCAGGCGATTCTCCAGGCGCAGGGCCTCGCCGCCTCCGAGGAGAACACCGGGATCATCTCGGTGGACAGCTACGCCAACATCCTCGCGAAGGAAGCGAACGAGCCGCTGACCACGCAGCTCGTCAACATCAACTACGCGAGCGCGGCCGGTCTCGTGGGAACGATCACCTCGCTCCTCTCGAAGGACTGCTCGAAGGCGGGGCTCACGACCGCCGCGTCGGGCCAGGCGCAGACGGCGCAGCCCGTGCAGGGCGCGGCCACGTGCATCGTCCGCGGCGGCGTCGTCGCCGACACGTCGACGAACACCCTTCTCGTCACCGAAGTGGCGTCGCGCATGCCGGACCTGCTCAGCTACGTGCGCGACCTCGACGTCCGCACGCCGCAGGTGGCGCTCCGCGCCAAGATCATCTCGGTCAACCGCACGTCGATCGAACAGCTCGGCGTGAGCTACGACCTCGCGAGCCCGAGCGGGTTCTTCAACACGCTCGCGCCGCACACGTACCCGGGTGTTCCGGCGTCGACCGCGAGCTCGGTGGTGGAGCTGGGCGGTGAAGCGCTGGCCGGCGTCGCGAACGCGCAGCGCAAGTACGCCAACTCCTCGGCGCTCAACCTTCTGTTCTCGACGGCGATCGGCAAGTTCAGCC
>DASURJ010000370.1:0-9527 GCA_036280115.1 Gemmatimonadaceae bacterium | reverse complement strand
GGATATCTTGTTGCTCGACCCTCTTGTGGAGGCTTCAGGTGCTTCGTCCCGCGCTCGCCGTCAGTGCCATCCTCGTCGCCATGGGCGCTCCCGCGCTCGCCGGTTCGCAGCAGGCACCGGTCGTCTTCACGGGCGTGTCTGTCATCCCGATGGATCGCGAGACCGTCCTTCCCGATCAGACGGTCATCGTCGAGAACGGACGCATCACCCACGTCGGCGGTCAGCGGCCGGCGCCGGCGGGCGCGACGACCGTCGACGCGCGGGGCAAGTTCCTCATGCCCGGCATCGCCGAGTTCCATGCGCACGTGCCGAGCGGCCAGCAGGCGGTGCATGCCCACCGAACGCTGTCGTTGTACGTGCTCGCCGGAGTCACGACCGCGCGCGGCATGCTTGGCGCGCCGATGCACCTCGCGTTGCGCGACAGCATCGCGGCGGGTCAGCTCCTCGGCCCGCGCCTGCTCACGTCCGGGCCGTCGTTCAACGGCAATTCCGCGACGTCGCCGAGTGTCGCGGCGAAGATGGTCCGCGATCAGAAGGCCGCCGGCTACGACCTGCTCAAGATTCATCCCGGGGTGCCGAGGGCGGCGTTCGATTCACTCGCCGCGGTCGCGAATGCGGTCCGCATTCCGTTCGCGGGGCACGTCCCGCTCGAGGTCGGACTCGATCTCGCGCTCACGTCGAAGTACTCCACCATCGACCATCTCGACGGCATCGTCGAGGCGATGTATTCGGGCCCGCAGCCGCTGACGCCGCAGGTGAACGGTTTCTTCGGACTCGGCATCATGCGGCAGCTCGATCAGTCGCGGTTCGGGGCGATCGTCGATCGCATCACGGCATCGGGAGTGGCGATGGTCCCGACGCAGATCCTGATGGACAATTACGCGAACGATGCGACCGGCGACGAGTTGACGTCGCTCCCCGAGTTCCGGTACTGGGTTCCGCAGCAGGTCGCGGCGTGGCGGACCAACAAGAACAACCTGCTCGCGCAAGCTGCCGTGCCGCGGGAGCAGCGGCAGGAGTTCATTGCGTTGCGGCGGCGGCTCATCAAGGCGCTCTACGACGGCGGTGTGCCCTTTCTCCTCGGCTCCGACGCCCCGCAGCTCTGGAACGTGCCGGGGTTCTCGGCCCACCGTGAGCTGGCGGCGCTTGTGGCCGCGGGCCTGACGCCGTATCAGGCGTTGCGTACGGGGACGGTGGATGTCGCGAAGTTCATGGGTGAGGAAGGAAAGGCGGGCGTCGTGCGCGTCGGCGCGCGTGCCGATCTCATGTTGCTCGATGCGAATCCGCTCACCGCGATAGGGAACTCACTTCGGATCAACGGTGTCGTCGTGAATGGACGTTGGATCGGGCCGGCCGAGCGTGATCGGATGCTCGGTGCACTGACGTCTCCATAGTCATCACACGATCGGGGGCGCCTGTCACAAGCCGGCTTTCCGCGGCAGTGCCACCAGCGCTTCTTGCACCATGGCCCGAAGCGCAGGCTTACTGACGGTCGGATGTGCCATCGGCGTGCTCGTGGTCGCGTCGGGTTGCGACGCGCAACCGGCGCCGACTGCACCACCGACCAGGCCGTTCCTCGTCGTCGCGAACCAGCGAAGTGGTGTCGCAACGCTTGTCGAGCTCACGAGCGGCCGCGTGTCCCACGTGGATCTCGATGCGAAACCACACGAAGTCGCCGTGTCGCCGGACGGTCGAGTGGCCGCGCTCACCATTCCATCCGAGGCATTTCAGTTTCGCAACGGCCGTAAGGTTGTCGCTCTCGATCTCGCGACCGCGAAGATCGCCAGGACGATCGACATCGGTGACTACAAGAACCCGCATGGCGTGGCGTTCGTCTCGGACAGCGTTGCGCTGATCGGTACCCTCGCGGGAACATCGGCGGTCTACGTCGACGTTCGGAATGGCCGTGTACTCCGCTCGGTCGACGGCCTGCCGGAGAATCCCTACATCGTGAAAACCACGACGACGGGCCGTGCGTACGTCAGCAGCCCGCACGCCAGCAAGGTCACGGAGATCGATATCGCGCTCGCACGGGTGATGAGAACGATCGACATTCCCGACGATCCTGCCGGCATTGCGGTCTCCGCGGACGGCAGGGAGCTGTTCGCGGCCGTGTGGCGGCAGGGTACTGGCGGAGGGATCGCGATCTTCGAGCTCGACAAGGGCGCGGTCGCCGTAAAGCTCCCCGCGACCCAGCCGCGTCGCATCACGGTGACGCCGGATGGCGAGCTCGTCGTCGCGAGCGATCGTGATCACCTGCGCATCATCGATCGGGCGAGCCGCGAGATGAAATCCGTTGCCCTGGGGCAGAACGCGGGTGGGAGCGGCGTCGCGTGCGCTCCCGACTCCACGCGGTGTTACGTCGCGCTGTCGGAGGCGGGCGAGATCGCCGAAGTCGACGTTCGCGCCACGCGAGTATTGCGTCGCTTCGCGGCGCAGGAGGGTGTTGACGGACTCGCGTACGTGGCGCGCTGACGACTACGTAATACCGCGTATGGAGGGGCGGCCGTCGCCGCCGAACATTGATCGCATCACCTCTCGGAATGAGATCGGTGTTTCGACTCCATCGGTTCATCATGGCAGCCGCAGTCGTTCTCGTTGCGGGATGCACGCGGGCGACGTTTGGCTTCCGTCCCTCCCTCGTTTCGCAGGTGCCCGACAGTACCGTTGTACGCGCCCGCGAGCAGAATGGTCAGCCTCCGATCACGGGCCGTGCCCTCGACTGGCAGGTCGGAAGGCCACGGATCATCACGGCTGCCGGCGACACGGTAGCTGTTCCTGAGGCGGCATCGCTGGAAGTGCGACTGAAGGAGAAGAAGAGCCACGCGACCCTGGGCGGAGTGCTCGGGCTGACCGTCGGATTCGGCATCGCGCTCGCCAACTGTCCGTCAACGAATCGCTGCGGTCCCGACCTGACGCCGGCGCTGACGGCGGGTATTGGCGCCTTCATTGGCTCGAGGTTCACTGCGGCCGAGTGGGTCCGAGTCCGATCGGACGTCCGCTGACCACGCCACCGGATGGCTGGCACTGCCAATACGGTCTGAAACCCGGCGGCGGGTTCTTCGTATGGGTTAGCCATATGAAGACCACCTGCTACTCGGTGAGCCCATGAAACCCAACGCGCTGCTGACGATCACGTCGCTGCTCTCGATCCTGCTCATGTCGCTTCATATCACGGACGACATCGTCCGCGGGATATCGCCGGCACGCGCCGACAACATCGGCGCGGTGGTGATCTTCGCCGCCGTAAGAGCGTTCTGGGTCCACCAACGGAGCACGCCGCGTTAGGCACTCCAAATCAGCTAGATACGCTCAAACGCACGTCCTTCTCCGCCTCGCGGGCGATACGCCGCCCTTCATCGACGTTCACCCGCGACAGCAGGAACATGCCGACGATGAAGAAGAGCGCGACGGACATGATCGCCAGCTCGTTCGTCCCTGTCATACGACTGCTGAACGAGAAGACGAGCGGCCCGAAGATGCTCGCGAACTTTGCGAAGACGCTGTAAAGCCCAAAGAACTCCCCTGACTTGTGTACCGGGATCATGCTGCCGAAGAGCGAGCGACTGAGTGCCTGAGTGCCACCCTGGACGAGCCCTGTGAAAAACGCGAGGAGCCAGAAATGCCAGGCCGTCCGGATGAACGCGGCGAAGATGCTGATCGCGAGGAACACCGACAGACCAAGCATCACGCCGCGCTTGGCTCCGATCTTCCCTGCCAGCGCGCCGAAGAGGAACGCGAACGGCACGCCGAGGAACTGCACGAGGAGGAACGCGCCAATGAGGTCCGTCCGGCCGATTCCCTGATCGGCACCGTACACGCTGGCGAGCCGCTGGATCGTCCCGATACCGTCGTTATAGATCATGAACGCGACGAGCATCAGGAATGCGTGCTTGAAGCGTCGCAGCTCGCGGTATGTCTCGCCGATGCGCTTGAACGACGTGACGAGCAGATTCACTTGCGCGCCCTCATCGGGCTCGCGCACGCGAGGCGGCTCGGGCACTCGGCGGAAGAGCGGGATCGAGAACAGCACCCACCACACGGCCACGGACACCAGAGCGAGCCGTACCGGCAGCGTTGCCTCATCCGGGGAGAGGCCATCGCCATCTGGGAGCCCGAACATGCCGGGCGCAAGAATCCAGGCGAGGTTGAGTGCGAGCAGGATCCCGCCGCCCAGGTATCCCAAGGCGTACCCCGCGCTCGAAACACGATCGATCTCGCCGGGCCGGGCGATGTTCGGCAACAGCGCTTCGTAGAAGATCGTGCACGCCGCGGCGCTGATGAGCGCGACAGCGAACAGCACGCGCGCCTCTGTGACCTCACCGGGGAGGACGCCAAACATCGCGGCGACGGCGAGCACGCCCGGCACCATGGCGATCGCGAGCATCCGCTTCTTCGCCGCGGCAATGTCGGAGAGGGCGCCCAGGATGGGAGACGCGACGGCGACAATAACCGCGATGAGGATGTGCGTGTCGCTCACCGCCTGGGTGGCGCCGCCCTCACCGAGTTGGTCCTTCGCGACCTCGCCGAAGTACGCGGGAAAGACCGCGACCATGATCGTGGTCTGCACCGCCGAGATCGCCCAGTCGTACATCGCCCACGCCCGCAGCTCAGGACGATCGAGAGCCAGCCGGGCGAGGAGCGATGGGCGGGAGGTGCCGACTACGGCCACGGCAGCGGGATGACCGTGAACCGCGAACGCTTGGTCGGGTCGTCGCTGCCTTCGAAGTAACGGGCGATCTCGCGCCGAGCGGACGCGCGCAGCGCCTGATCGGCCGGCGAGCCGCCGCTCATGCTCGCGATGCGCTCGTCGAGCTTCTGCAGATGCCACTCGGCGGCCTGGCGAACCTCTGCCAGCGCGCGCTGATCGCCGGCGCGGTCGAGCAACGTGTTGAGCACGACGCGCTGCACCGTCCGGCGCAGTGCCTGCGCGTTAGGGTCGGCGGCACGCGTGGCGCCCCAGGTTCGGGCGACGATCGTATTCATCACTTCGTCGAGCGACGGGACGCCGGCGTTTCGTGCCGAGAATTGCACCACCCGCGCCGCACGCTCCCGATGCAGAAGGCCTTCGATGACCTCCGTGGCGAGGCCACCGGCGAGTGAGATCTGGTCGAACGACGTGCCTCCCGCAGAGCCGATCCATTCGAACGTCGCGTCGCCGCGGTACGGCGTGGGCGGAATCAGCGCCATCACGCGCTCGGGGACCGCCAGGGCCGCCGGCTCGAGGGCGTCGAGCGCGAGGTTCAACGCCTTCCGCTGCTGCTCGCCGGGCATGATGGTCGTCGGCGTCTGGCCGTCGCCGCGCATCGCGTAGCGGTAGTCCATGCCGCCGATGTACTTGATCAGCCCCTCGAGCGAGTATCGATGGTGCAGATAGACGTGAGCGAAGCGCGCGTTGAGCAGGTAAAGTGGCTCACCCGGCTTGATCGCGCGCTCATCGAACTTGTCGATCGCGACGCGGCGCACCGCCGACGTGCGCTCGACGGCGTCGAACATCGTCGCGCCCTCCACCCACCGCGTGACTTCCGGAATCGAGCCTTCGGCGCCTGCATCCTGGTCGGCGACGAAGCGAACGTTCCGGTCGAGCATCTCCTTCACGATCTTCGCGACGCCCGCTCGCTCCGACGCTTCGTCGGGATACCACGTGTATCCATACCGGATCGCCAGCGAGTCCCACGCACCGGCGAACGGCGCGTAGGCCTTGGAGAGGTCGAGGTTGCCGCGCGCGTCCACCGTGATGAGCGGGAATGGGTAATCCATCACGCTCGTGCGGCCCTGCGCGTGGGCGATGTAGTTGTGTGAGAGGCCGATCGTGTGTCCGATCTCGTGCGCCACGTGCTGGCGCCGTCGCGCCATGGCGAAGGCATCAGCGGTCACGTTCAAGCCGTTCGGCCCGGCCGCGGGAAGTAACCCCGCGTAGATGTTGTAGTCGATCAGCGAACGCCACGAATCCATGCGCACGACCGTACGCAGGATCTCACCCGTGCGTGGATCGGAGAGCGACGGACCGACCGACGGCCCGGGGGCGTTGCGGTGCACCCAGTAGATCAGCGTGTACCGGGCGTCCATCGGGTCGGCGCCCGCCGGGAGATCACGGACCTGGAACGCATTCCGGAATCCCGCTGCCTCGAAGACCTTGTTCCACCACATCCCGCCTTCGCGGAACGCCGAGCGATACGGCTCCGGAATTCCGGGGTCGAGGTAGTAGACGATGGGCTCCGTGGGCTCGGTCAGCTGGCCGCGGGTGTACGCGGCAGGATCCTTGGGGATGAGCCGCCAGCGATTGATGTAGCCGTCGCGGTACGTTCCCTGGAAATCCTGGCTGAAGTCGTTGAACGACGGACCGAAGAACCCGGCGCGCGGGTCGGAGTTCCGCGGCCGGAATCCCTGCGCCGATGGCAGGGCGACCAGCGAGTGATGCACCTCGAACGTCGCGGCGCCCGCGTCGGGCGCCGCACGCCGAACCGCGGCTCCGGCGTTGTCGATCCCGAAGGTCAGCACCGCGTGAATTTCGGTGTTCCGCGGAAATGCTTTTGTGCGTGCCGGGTCGATCCAGCTGCGGTTCGCATCGACACGCGCCGTGCCCTGCTGTGCCCGGCGAACGTTATCGGCGATGCCGTAGGTGTCCGACAGGAAGAACGACGTCGCGTCGGCCACCACCGTTCCTCCACTCTCCGACTCGATGGGAAACGACGCCGTGACGGACGTTGGGAACCCCTCGTTCGCCGCACGCCGGCCGGCCGAATCGGCGCCGAGCGCGCGCACGCTCCAGTTGTCCTGCACGAGCACCACACGTTTCCCGCGTCGTTCCAGACGCACGACGTCACTACCCCCCACTTGCCCGCGGTCCAGCCCCAGTGCCGAAACGCCAGCGCCCGTGGCGAGCACGGTCTGGTGAAGGAAGTCTTTCCCGAATCGGTCGGCCGGAATCTCGAGCAACACCTTGTTGCGGTCCTGGTCCACGCGAACACCGATGAACGGTGTGTCCTGGGCACCGACCTGGCCGGGGAGCGCAGCGGCGGACAGAAGTGCGGCGGCGAGAAGAGACCGAGAGAGGGATCGCATCATCATCGAATGGAAAAGGAGGCGTGTCTGGGTGGGATCCGCGGCGGCTTGAAGTTCTTTCGATGAACCCGCGTGTGCCAGACCACGAGGCTCGCGGCAGGGCAGCCGTGGCGATAGGTTAGCAGCCGTCAGCCCTGACCTCGAGGCTCCGATGACCGCGATTGCTCCTGGCGACTCGCTGTCCGCTTCGCCGCTCCGCGAAGCGCCGCGCCCCAGCTACGCGTACGCGCACTGGTACATGCTCGCTGCATTCGCCGTGGTCTTTCTCGGTTTCTGGCCGAGCTTTTACAGGCCACTGGCGGCGCGCACCTCGGTCATCATGGTCCACGGCGTGACCTCCACGCTCTGGTACCTCGCACTGGTCATACAACCCTGGCTGGTGACGAACGGGTACGTCCGCTGGCACCGCCGTGTGGCGGTTGGGGTCATCGCGCTGCTGCCGGTCCTTTGCGTTACAGCGCTCATGACCACGCGCGGAATGCTGACCGGCTCCCGGTTACCGCCACAAGCACGGCCCCTGATAGCCTACCTCGATATCACGCTCGTCACCCTGTTCATCGCGATGTTCCTGCTCGGGCTGTGGAATCGCAGGACGCCGCCGGCGCACAAGCGCTACATGGTGTCGACCGCGCTCCTCGGCTTTCCTCCCGCGATCACTCGTTTCGTCGGCCGGACGTTCAGTCTCGACCCGGTGATGGCCATCAATATCAGCTTCTACATCGTGGAGCTGATCCTGCTCGTGCTCATCATCGCTGACTGGCGACGAGGCGAACGAAAGCGCTGGGCGTACCCGATCACGCTTGGCGTCCACGTGATCGTCCAGGTGTCGATGCTGCCGGTGTCGGCGTCGTCGTGGTGGGTGGCATTCTGCCGGTGGTTCGCGGCCGGCCCGATACCCGGGTAGAACGAACCTCCACCTAACGCTGACCACCCGAAACGCGCCGCTGTGCCCGATACCGGGCGGGCGGCAGATCGAACTCGCGCTTGAACGCACGATTGAAAGCGGCCTCGGATTCGTAACCGCTGTTCAACGCAACCTGGAGCACGCTGTCATCGGTTGTCTCGAGCAACTGCGCGCCAAGCTGCATGCGACAGCGTGAGACATACGTGAGCGGCGTCTCTCCGACCAGCCTGGAAAACCGCTCCGCAAACACGGAGCGTGACACTCCAGCGTGTTCTGCCAGCGACGCAACTGTCCAGGCACGCGCGGGATCTCGATGGATGGCCCCGAGCGCGCGGCCCACCGCTGAATCGCGTGCCGCCGCGAGCCAACCGGTCCGCTGCCGCGGCAGCTCGGCCATATAGCAGCGCAATGTCTCGATGAATAGAGCCTCGGCAAGCTTCGCGAGCAGTGCACGGCGCCCGGGGTATGATGGATTGCGCACCGACGCGAGATGGCGGATCGTGCTTTCGATCCATTCTCCCGACGCCCCCTGCCGTATGTTCACCTTGAACAACGACGGTAATCCGGCGAGCAACAATCGCATCGTCTTGTGCTCGCAGGCGATGTAGCCGCAGATGAACCTGGTGATGCGGCCGCCGCCCCCGCCGCGCTCCGAAGCGATCGCTCCCTCGAGGATCTTCGGCAGGAGCGTTGTCCCGTCGGTCAACCTGGCGACGCGCCCGTTCCAGAGCTCATGAGCGTCTCCGCGTGGAAGGACGGCGATGTCGCCGGGCTCGAGAGCCACCTTGCGTTGACCGGGAACCCGCGCCGTCGCTTCGCCGTCGACGACGAGGTGAAACAGGATCATGTGTTCTGCCGAGGGCGCCACGAGGCGTGCACCGACGTCGGCGGGCGGTGAGGCGAATCCCCACGGCTCGCTGAGCTCAGCGTCGAGGAAGATTGCACCGCTCAAGCGTACGCCCCGCAACGCATCGGAAAGCGGATCGGATTCGGTCATGTGCTGCAAAGAAATCCGGACGCCGCGTCAGGTCTAGCCGGCGGACGTGCCCCATGTTGGAACCAGGGCGAAACCATGGAGGCATCCCCCTTGACTGACGCGAAGGATTTCACATTTACCGACCGCACACTGGACAACGCGACGGCCGCGGTCGTCCGGCGTTTCATCGCCGCGTTCCAACAGAAAGACGCGGCTGCCATTCGTGACCTCGTCGCTGCCGATTGCATCATGGAAGCGATGCAACCGGCTCCCGACGGACTACGGGTCGTGGGCTACGAGGACAACGTCGCTTTCTGGCAGGCAATGGTCGAGGACCCGCACGGCTCGTTCGAGGTCGAAGACGTGGTCATTTCTGGTGACCGCGCCACGAACCGCTGGCGCTACCATTTCGGCCCGGATCAGGGGAGCTCCGTGCGAGGGGTGACCCTGCTCCGCGTGCGCGATGGGAGAATCGCGGAGGCTTTGGCGTACGCCAAGACACCGGTGGTCGCGGACCTGGGCCAGACGGGAGGGAACTGAGACCGAAGTGATCGTGGTGGCCCGCGGGCCGCGTTCAACCAC
>DASURJ010000369.1:0-2725 GCA_036280115.1 Gemmatimonadaceae bacterium | reverse complement strand
TGCATGCCGATCACCCGCTCGGGGCGCGACGACGCCTCGGCGATCTGCGCGATGGGGATGGTGCTCGTGTTCGATGCGAAGATCGCGTGCGGCCGCGTGACCTGCTCGGTCTCCCGCAGCACGCGCTGTTTCACGGTGAGGTCCTCGAACACCGCTTCGATCACGAGGTCCACGTTCCCGAAGCCGGAGTAATCGATGGTGCCGCCGATGAGCGACATCGCGTCCTCGAGCTGCAGGCGCGTCATCTGCTTCTTCGTCAGGCGCTCCTTGAGGACGTCGCGCACCGCCGCGAGTCCCTTTCCCACGCGGGCGTGATCGGCGTCCTTGAGGCGCACGAGCGTGCCCTGCGGCGCCGCGATCGAGGCGATGCCCGCGCCCATGAAGCCCGCGCCCACGATCGCGATCTTGCGGACGGGCAGCGGTTCCGGCGCCGGCTCGGGCGGGCCCGGATCCTTCTTGAGTGCCGAGGTGGCGAAGAAGAGGAATACGAGTTGGCGCGAGACTTCGCTCACGGCGAGCTCCCCGAACAGGCGCGCCTCCTCGCGCAGCCCGCGATCGACGCCGTGCGCAAAGCCGGCCGCGACGACGTCGAGCGCGGCGAGCGGCGCCGGGTACTGCCCGCGAGTCCGGGCGAGGACGCGTTCACGCGCCTGACGCATCACCACCGCGCGGCCGACCCGGTTGTCGTCGAGGAGAATGTTCCGCGCGCCGTGCGGCCGGCGCATGCCGTCCCGCCGGATCGCCCCGTCGGCGAGGGCGCGCGCCCGCGCGAGCGCGATCTCGTCGAGAATCGCCGGGTGCACGAGCTCGTGAATGAGCCCGATCTGAAGCGCTTTGCGTGGGCGAACGTTCTTCCCCGTGAGCATCATGTCGAGCGCGGACTCGAGCCCGACGAGCCGCGGGAGCCGCTGCGTTCCGCCAGCACCCGGGATCAGGCCGAGCTGCACCTCGGGCAGGGCGAACACCGTCTTCGGCGTATCGGTCGCGATGCGGTACGAGCACGCGAGCGCCGCCTCGAGCCCACCGCCCAGACACGCGCCGTTGATCGCGGCGACCACCGGCACCCTCGACTTCTCGAGACGGTCGAGCAGTGCGTGCCCGTCGCGACTCATGGCCTCGGCCTGCGACGCCGTCTCGATCTCCAGGAATTCCTCGATGTCCGCGCCGGCGACCCACACGTCCGGCTTTCCGCTGCGGACCACGGCGGCGCGAATCGTCCCGTCGCGCTCCAGGCGGTCGAGCACTGCCTCGAACTCCTCGCGCACGGCGCGCGCGAACGTGTTGACCGGCGCGTTAGGCACGTCGAGCGTCACGACGGCGATCCCGTCGCGCAGGTCCGTCGTCAGCGCGCTCGCGGCGCGCCCATTGACTGCCGCCGTTGCCGTCATTGAAGCTCCCGGGTCACTGCCGTTCGACGACCATCGCGAAGCCCATTCCCCCGGCCGCACACACGGTCATCAGGCCGAACTGGCCTCCGCGCCGGCCGAGCTCGTTCAGCAAGGTCGTCGTGATGCGCGCGCCGGTCGCGCCGAACGGATGGCCGATCGCGATCGAGCCGCCCATGACATTGAGGCGGGCGCGATCCACTTCGCCGACCGGTTCCGGGAAGCCGGCGCGCTCCGCCCATTCGCGCGACTCGAAGCCGCGCAGGTTCGAGAGCATCTGCGCGGCAAAGGCCTCGTGCATCTCGACGAGGTCGATGTCCCGTAAGGTCAGCCCCGCGCGGCGGAGCGCCACCGGCGCCGCGAGCACCGGCGCCTGCAGCAGCTGCTCGCCAGGGTCGAGCGCGGCGTAGGCGTAGGACCGGACGAACCCCAACGGCTCGTAACCGAGCGCACGCGCTCGCTCCTCGCTCATGAGCAAGACCGCCGCGCCGCCGTCGGTCAGCGGCGACGAGTTCCCCGCGGTGACCGACCCGTACCGCCGATCGAATACGGGCTTGAGCGCTGCGAGCTGCTCGATGCTCGTGTCATCGCGAATCCCGTTGTCGCTCGTGAGCACGGTGTCGTACTTCGGCGGCACGTAGGCCGGCGCGATCTCGGCCGTCAGGCGCCCGTCTTTCGTGCCGGCAGATGCGAGCCGATGCGATCGGAGCGCGAGCTGGTCCTGTTCCTCGCGCGGAATGTGATTGAGCTTCGCCATCTTCTCGGCCGACTGGCCCATCGTTTCCCCAGTCGACGGCTCCGCGATGGCTGGCGTGATGGGAACGAGGTCCTTCGGCCGGATGCGCGAGATCGCCTTCACGCGACCGGTGATACTCTTGGCCCGCGATGCGGACACGACCGCGTCGGCGAAGCCGCGCGAGTGGAGGATGGGAACGTTGGACAGGGACTCCGCCCCGCCGGCGATCACCACCGAGGCGTGCCCGAGCGCGATCTGGTCTGCGCCGTCGGTGATGGCCTGGTTCGCCGAGGCGCACGCCCTGCTCACGGTGACGGCCTGTACGCCCTTCGGCAGAATCGGCAACAGCGAGACTTCACGGGCGATGTTGGGCGCCTGAACCGACGGGACGACCGTGCCGAAGACGACCGCGTCGACCTCCTTCCCATCGAGGTTCGTCCGCTGCACGAGCTCGGCGACGCACGCTTTCCCGAGCTCGATGGCCGACAGGTTCTTGAGGACCGTGCCCGCACGTGCGAACGGCGTCCGAACGCCCGCGATGATCGCGACCCTGCGACCGTTACCGTACGTTGTTGCCATGCCGTGAAAAGCTATTCGCTCCTGT
>DASURJ010000368.1:0-10972 GCA_036280115.1 Gemmatimonadaceae bacterium | reverse complement strand
GCCGAGCGCATCACGGCGTTCGAGTTCGTCGATGACGTGCGCTACGGCGAGGACTGGGTAGACAAGCTGCACCGCATCCGGAACGTCGCCACCGCGGCCGGCCTGATCCTCGGGCTCGCGTTCGCGTCCGTGGCCGTGATCATCATCGGCGCGACCATTCGCATGGCGGTGATGGCGCGGTCGAAGGAGATCTCGATCATGCGGCTCGTCGGCGCGACCGACGGGTTCATTCGCAGGCCGTTCCTCATCGAGGGCTTCCTGAAAGGGCTGCTCGGTGGCGTGCTCGCGCTGCTGCTCACCTGGTTCGCCAGCGAAGTCATCAGCCGGAGCTTCATTCAAACCGAGTTCTTCTCGCGTCCGCTCGCAGCGCTCGGGATCGCCGGCGGCGCGTTCATCGGTTTGCTCGGCAGCTCGCTCTCGGTCGGGCGGCATCTCCGGAAGGTCTGATGCGCGCACGGCGATTCTGTGTGGTGCTCGCACTCGTTGCGGCACCGTCGATGGCCGTTGCCCAGCAACCCGCCCCGAGCGGCGAGGCGAAAATCCGGCAGCAGCGCGAGGAGCTGGAGCGCATCCGCCGCGAGCGCGAGGAGCTGCAGCGCAGCATGACCGAGCTGCAGAGCAAGGCGCACGACCTGAACGAAGAGATGGTGAATCTCCACCAGCAGGCGGACGCTACCGCGAGGGTCGTGCGATCCCTCGACGTCCAGCTGGAGACGATCACCACCGAGGTGGACGGAACGACGGCCAGTCTGCTCCGCGCCGAAGACGAGCTCGCGGTGAAGAAGGCCGTGCTCCGCCAGCGACTGGTCGACATCTACAAGCGCGGGCCGATGTACACGACCGAGGCGCTGCTTTCCGCGCCAACGTTCGGTCAGCTGCTCGGGCGCTACAAATACCTGCACGAGCTCGCGCGGCGGGATCGCTCCCTCGTTGCGCGCGTCGAAGCGCTGTACGCACAGGTGGCCAACCAACGACAGCAGCTCGTGCGCCTTCGCGAAGAGTTCGAGCGCAGCCGGCAGGAGAAGCGCGAGGAGGAGGAACGGCTGCGTGCGCTCGAGGCTTCGCGGTCGAGAAACCTGAACGTCGTCAGACGATCCGCGAAGCAGACCGAGGCCCGGCTCGAGGCGATCCGGCGCGACGAGACGCGCATGGCCAACGTCATCGCGATGTTCGAGTCGGAGCGGCGGAACGCCGCGTCGCGCGCGGGGTCGGGGTCGGTGCTCAACAGCAGCACGCTCAAGACGAGCGACTTCGGAAAGCTCGACTGGCCGGTCGATGGTGCGATCCTCTACCGCTTCGGCCGCGCGGTGAACCCGAACAACACGACCATCCGCTGGAACGGTGTGGGCATCGCGGCGCCGAGCGGGACGTCGGTGAAGGCAGTCGCCGCCGGTGAGGTGATGGTCGCGGAACCGATTGGCACATACGGGCTCACCGTCATCATCCAGCACGGTGGCGGTGACTACTCGGTGTACGGGTCGCTCTCCCGCGCCGAGGTGCAGAAGGGCCAGCAGGTCATCAAGAATCAGGTCATCGGCGCGGTAGGCGTGTCCGACCCTGAGCTGGCGGCGCATCTGCACTTCGAGATTCGTCCGAAGGGTCGCGCGATCGACCCGCTGGTCTGGCTCCGCGGCGACCAGCGGTGACCGTCCACCGTTGCTCCACGTGCGGTCGTTTCCGCGACTATCGCGATGGCGACCGCTTCTGTCTCGTCTGCGGCAACGACTCGATCGAGGCGAGTTGCGCGTGTGGCCGCGAGTACGACTACGCGATCGCGGAGGATGGCGACCTGCATTGCCCTCGTTGCGGGCGCGCGTTGCGCGGACGATCAGGGGAATACGAGTAGAAGCCATCAGCCATCAGCCATCAGCCATCAGCCATCAGCCATCAGCCATCAGCTATCAGCTATCAGCAATGCCAACCCTCGGGATGCCTCTCGCACCACGCGAAGCATCCCGAGGGTTTTCGTTTGCTGATAGCTGATAGCTGATGGCTGTTAGCTTTTCCCTAATGCTTCTCGGCGCCCACACCTCCATCGCAGGCGGTACGCACGCCGCGCCTCCGCGCGCCAAGGCAATCGGCGCCACCGCGATGCAGATCTTCACCAAGATGGCGACCCGGTGGGCCGAGCGAGACTGCGACGACGTCGAGCGCGCGGCGTTCCGCGACGCGGTCGCCGACACCGCCCTCACGGCGCTCAACGCGCACGACAGCTACCTGATCAACCTTGCGTCTCCGGACCCGCAGCTCCGCGCGCGCTCTATCGAATCGTTCACCTGCGAGCTGCGCCGATGCGAGGCACTGGGGCTTCACGCCCTCGTCTCGCACCCAGGGAACTACATGGACGATCGGGCAAGTGGCATCGCCCGCAACGCCGACGCCATCACGCAGGCACTCACCGACGTGCCGGGACGTGTTCGCGTGCTGCTCGAGACGACTGCCGGCAGCGGCACCGCGCTTGGCGCGACCTTCGAGGAGCTGGCAACCATCATCGCGCGGGTACCGAAGCGGCTCAGACGTCGCGTCGGGGTCTGTATCGACACCGCGCACGTCTTCGCCGCGGGGTACGACCTCGCGTCGCAGTACGACGACGTCATGGCACGCTTTGGCGATGTCGTCGGATTCGATCGGCTCGGCGTCATGCATCTGAACGATTCCAAAGTGCCCCTCGGTTCGCGACGGGACCGGCATGAGCTCATTGGTGAAGGGGCGATCGGCGAAGCCGCATTCCGCCGCATCATGACCGACGACCGTCTCGCCGCCGTGCCAAAGCTCATCGAGACCCCCAAGCTCGATGACCCGGCGGTGACCGATCGGCGCATGCTCGAGCGGTTGCGTGGGTATGCGACGGGCTGACGTCGTCGCCCGCGCGAGGGCGCGGTCGCCGGTCGGTAGCGCCCGCGTGTTCGACCGGATATCGTTCGGCCCATGCGGCCATCGACAGGCCTGACGCGCCTTCTCTGGCGACTCACGGCGCTCCTGCAGATCGTCCTGCCCCCGTTCGTCCCGGTGGCGGACGCGCGGCTCGAGCGTGATGCCGCAAGCGCCCGCGCGTACTCGCACGTCGAATCCAGCACCCGGAAGGACTGCGTCCCGGTCCACTCCCCGGACTGCGCGCTGTGTCAGCACCTGTCGTCGCTCGGGCGGCCAGCGAAGGCGCCCGCGCCAGCACCCGCCGTTCGACCAGACCGTTCACAGATCGAGACCAGCGCCGCGTTCGTTGCAGCGGCGACACAGCGTCCGAGCCTCCCGCGCGCACCTCCCGCCGTCTGAGCGCGCCCTCCGGCGCGCCACTGAAACGGTCTGGCAAAACCCTGTCGTCAGCGTCGCACCCGTCCGGGTGTGCTGGCGCTGGCGGCTCACTGTGCGCGGGAGCGATAACGACATGCACAAACTCGAGACGCGCTGTGCGTCCCTTCCCCCCCGGTGGTGGTCGCGCTGGTGGTGGGCGGGTGTTCTGGTTGTCTGTATTCCGGCCGCTGCGGCGGCGCAGGTGCCGGACAGTACCCGTCGCGATTCCACGACACGCCGAACGCCTCGTGATTCGGCGCAGGCGGACAGCGCGCGCATCGCCGATTCCATCGCGGTCGTCCGTGAGCTCGAGCGCGCGCAGGGGAATCCCCGCACGCAGACTCCCGCACAGCCCGGCCAGGCCCCCAGGAATCCACGTCTGCTTCCCGACATCAGCGTCGTCGGAGACCTCATCGGCGATCTGTCTCCCGATGGCAGCACGCAGGAAGGCGGCGAACGCTTCGGCGTGCGCGAGATCGAGCTCGCGCTTCAGGCGGCCGTCGATCCGTACTTTCGGGGTGACGTGTTTCTCGGGTTCTCGGACCTCGAGGGCGTCCACATCGAGCAGGCCTACCTCACCGCCGGCGCGCTCCCGTGGGGGCTCGAGCTGCGTCTCGGACGCTTCCTCATGCCCGTCGGAAAGCAGAACACGACGCACGGACACGACCTTCACACGATCGAGTACCCGTACGCGCTGCAACGCTTCTTCGGCGCCGAAGGGCTAAAGGGAACGGGGCTCTATGCGTCGCGCGTGTTTGCCCCGCTGGGGTTCTACCAGGAGCTCATTCTGACCGCCGTGGATCGCTTCGGCGAGGCGTCCGAGGACATCACGACGCTGGAACCGGTCAACAAGAAGCTGAGCGGGCTCGGCTACTCGGCGCGCGTGCGGAATTATTGGGATCTCAACGAAGCGTCGAACATCGAGCTTTCCTTCTCGGGCGTGACGGGAAAACGGGAGCAGCCCGTGGAAGGAATTACCGACGGGTTCGGGACGCCCGCGCGCCAGAGCGTTGTCGGCGCGGACTTCACGTACCGGTGGCGACCTCTGCAACAGGGCCTCTACCGGTCGTTCATACTGCAGGCGGAGTTCATGCGGCAGCTCAACGAGCGCGACCCGCGGGTGCTGTTGCCGGGCGGCGCCAACATCCCCGGCGTCGAGTATGCTGGTCCGGACCGTGACTTTTCCGGATCGTATGTCTTCGCCCGGTATCAGCTTACGCGTCGCACGCACGTTGGTGCCCGCTTCGACGCGCTGCAGGACGAGGCGGCCGACGGGCGAACGTCGACCGCCGCGTCGGGGTATCTCCAGTGGTACCCGAGCGAGTACTCGAAGCTCGTGGCAGCCTACGAGCGCTATTCGCCCGCCGAGGGCTCGGCGACCAACCGGATTCTTCTCCAGGCGACGTTCGCGCTCGGACCTCATCGACCACACCCGTTCTGACACGAGCGGCGCCCCGGCGCCGAGGAGTTTTGACATGCCTGAAACCCGAACGCTGACAGCCGTGGCGCTCGCAGCCTCCCTGACGGGGATGGCGCCGCTCGAGTCGCGGAGCGTCGCTCTGGCGCAATTGACGGTGGTGACGAGCACCACGGACCTCCACGACATCGCGAAGCAGGTCGGCGGCGATCGTATCGTCGCGACGCACATTGGCGAGGGGTACCAGGACCCGCACTTCATCGAGGCCAAGCCGAGCTTCGTCCTGCAGCTGCGGAAGGCGGACGTGTGGGCGTTCGTAGGCCTCGACCTGGAAATCGGCTGGATGCCGCTTCTGCTTCAGGGGGCGCGGAATCCAAAGCTCCGCCCCGGGCAGCCCGGCTACCTCGACGTCTCGAGGATCATCCCCGTGCTCGATGTCGCGCAGGGCAACGTTGACCGAAGCCAGGGTGACGTTCACCCGCTCGGGAACCCGCATTACTGGCTCGATCCCGCCAACGCGAGGCGCATCGCGGGGCTGTTCCAGGAGACGTTCGCGAGTCTGGACCCGAAGAACGCCGAGGTTTACCGCGCGAATGAGAAGGCGTTCACGCAACGCCTCGACGCCGCGGAGCGTAGCTGGCAGGCGGCCCTATCGAAGATCAAGGGGCAGCCGGTCGTGGCGTATCACACGAGCTGGCGATACTTCGCCGCCTACACCGGGATGACCATCGTCGGCTTCATGGAGCCGAAGCCGGGTGTGCCACCATCGCCGTCCCACATCGCGGGACTCATTCAAACGGTCAAGCGCACGGGAGCGAAGGTGATCGTGATGGAGCCGTTCTACGATCGCAAGATGGCCGATTTCGTGGCGAGCAAGACCGGAGCAAAGGTGCTCGTGCTCCCTCCGTCGGTCGGGGGAGCGAAAGGGCTGGACGACTACATCAAGCTCATGACGCACAATATTCAGCAGTTGGCGAACGCTCTGTAATGCCACCCCTCGTGACCTTCGACCACGCGACGCTCGGGTACGGGCGTCGCGTGGTGCTGACGGACATCACGTTCGACATCCCCGAAGGGGACTTTCTCGGTTTGGTCGGGCCTAACGGCGCTGGGAAGACCACGATTCTGCGCGCGCTGCTCGGCACGCTCGAGCCGCTTTCGGGGACGGTGTGGCGCGCGCCGACGCTGCGGTTCGGGTACGTGCCGCAGCGCGACCAGGTGGACTACAGCTTCCCGCTGAAGGTGCTGGACGTGGTGATGATGGGGCGGTACGATCGCATCGGGCTCGGCCGGCGGCCTACGGCCGAGGACCGCGCACTCGCGCGTGAGGCGCTCGACCACGTCGGTATCGCGCACCTCGCGGACTATCCGCTCGGGGACCTGTCGGGGGGCCAGAAGCAGCGAACGCTCATCGCGCGCGCGCTCGTGGGCGAACCGAACGTCCTCGTTCTCGATGAACCGACAAACGGCATGGATCTCGTCGCGACCACGCAGATTCTCGGGCTCGTGCGCGAACTACACGACCGCGACGGGCTGACCGTACTGATGGTGAGTCACGCGCTGAACGAGGTGGCGAACTACGTGGAGCGGATTGCGCTCGTGGTCGAGGGCGGATTTCGCATCGGAACGACGGACGAGATCCTCACGGAGGAAGCGCTCACTCACATGTACGGAATTCCGGTGGAGGTCGACTCGTTCGACGGCCACCGCATCGTGGTAGCGCGGCGGCCGAGGCCTCTCGCGCCGACCGATCGTGCTTAGCACGGTCCTGCTGTTTCGGGAGGCGCTCTACGGCGCGCTCGTGATTGCACTCGCCTGCTCGGTGCTCGGCGTGTACGTCGTGCTCCGCCGCATCGTATTCGTTGGCGCGACGCTCGCGCAGATCTCCTCGGCCGGGATTGCGTTCGCGCTCTGGCTCGGTGGTACCGGGCTCGCGCTCGGTCCCCTGCTCCATCCCACGGTGATGTCGCTCGTGCTCACGCTCGCCGCCGTGATGTTCTTTGCCAGCGGCGCGCGCGGACGTATTCCGCCTGACGCGACGATCGGCGTGGCGTACGCGGTGGCGGCAGCGCTCGGCATCCTGCTGATCGCGAAGGCGACCTCTGGCGAGGCCCACGATATCTTCCTGCAGGGCAACATCCTCGGCATCACGCGCGGCGATACGCTCGTGCTCATTACCGTGGCCGTGCCCGTGCTCGTTCTGCATGCGCTCTTTTACAAGGAGCTGCTCTTCGTCTCGTTCGACCGCGAGACCGCGCGCACGCTGGGCTACAACGTTCGGCGGTGGGATCTCCTGCTTTACCTCACGCTGGGCGTCGTCATTGCCTCGGCCATGCAGTTCGCGGGGGTAATGCTCGTTTTCAACTTCCTCGTGCTGCCGGCTGTGACCGGGCTTCTCCTGTCGCACACCATGCGGGGGCTATTCTTCTGGTCCGTTACGTCCGCGCTCCTCGCGGCCGTGGTGGGCTTCTCGCTCTCGGTGCCCTTCGACTTGCCGTCCGGTCCCACCATCTCGGCGGTCTCCGGCGCGTTCGTGCTGCTCGCCTGGGCAGGCCGGCGCGTCGCGGCCCGCGCGTGAGACACGGGAGTGCGACACGGGAGTGCGACACGGGAGTGACCCCGGACCACCTGCCATCATCGCGCGTTAGGCACCCACCGCTCATGCAGCCATGACCAACCGCGAAGACGCCCTCGAGTACCATGCCGCCCCGCGCCCGGGGAAGATCGCCGTGGTGCCCACGAAGCGCCTCACGAACCAGCGTGACCTCTCGCTCGCCTATTCGCCCGGCGTGGCCGAGCCGTGCCTCGAGATCCGGAACAGTCCCGACGAGGCGTACCGGTATACCTCGAAGGGCAATCTCGTCGCCGTGGTCACGAACGGCACCGCCGTCCTCGGCCTCGGCAACATTGGTCCGCTCGCCGGGAAGCCGGTCATGGAGGGCAAGGGCAACCTCTTCAAGCAGTTCGCCGATCTGGACGTATTCGACCTCGAAGTGAACTCGGAGGACCCGAACGACATCATCCGGTTCTGTCAGCTTCTCGAGCCGACCGTGGGCGGAATCAATCTCGAGGACATACGCGCTCCTGATTGTTTCTACATCGAGGAGACGCTACGAAAGACGCTCAGGATTCCGGTCTTCCACGACGACCAGCACGGGACCGCCATCATCTCGGGCGCCGCATTGATCAACGCACTCTCGATCGTCGAGAAGCCCATCGGCGACGTGCGCGTCGTGTTCTCAGGCGCAGGCGCCGCCGCGATCGCGACCGCCACGCATTACGAGCGGCTCGGCGTTCGTCACGAGAACATCATCATGTGCGATCGGGCCGGCGTGATCTACGCCGGACGCGGGGACGACATGGACCCGTACAAGGCACGCTTCGCGTCCCAAATAACCGCGCGGACGGTCGCGCAGGCGCTCGAAGGGGCGGACGTATTCGTCGGGCTCTCGGTGGCCGGCGCCGTCACCGGCGAGATGATCGTCCGCATGGCGGATCGGCCGATCATCTTCGCACTGGCAAACCCCGTCCCCGAAATCCTGCCGGACGAAGTACGCCGAGTTCGTCCCGACGCCATCGTCGCCACCGGCCGGAGTGATTACCCGAACCAGGTGAACAACGTTCTCGGCTTTCCGTTCATCTTCCGTGGGGCGTTGGACGCTCGGGCGACCGAGGTGAACGAGGAGATGAAGATGGCCGCGACGCGCGCGCTCGCCGCGCTCGCGCGCGAGGAGGTGCCCGAGAGCGTGGCCGGCCTGTACGGCCTGCGGTCGGTGAAGTTCGGCCCCGAATACCTGATTCCCTTCCCGTTCGATCCACGCGTGCTGCTCTGGATCGCGCCGGCGGTCGCGTGGGCGGCCGTCGCCACGGGCGTCGCGCGCGAGTTCATGGACCTCGAGGACTACCGCGAACGCCTCGAGACCCGACTGGGTCGGGCACGCGGCCTCATCCGGGGCATCATCAATCGCGCCGTTCGCGACCCGCGCCGCATCGTCTTTCCGGAAGGAGAGGAGCCGAAGATCCTGCGCGCGGCGCGCATCATCGTCGACGACGGTATTGCCTACCCGATCCTGCTCGGCAACCGCCAGGTGATCGAGCAGAATGCGGCGGCCGCGGTCATCTCCCTCGAGGACATCGTGATCGAGGACCCCGCCACGTCGCCGCATCGCGAGCGGTACGCCGAATTCCTGTGGGAGCGCCGCCAGCGAAAGGGGATGAGCTATGGAGAAGCGCTGCGGCGTCTCTACAACGGCAACTACTTCGGCTCCGTGATGGTGGCCTGTGGCGACGCGGACGCGCTCCTGTCCGGCATGACGATGCAGTACCCGGAGACGATCCGCCCCGCCTTGGAGGTGGTGGGGGCGCACCCACGCGCCGGACTCGTGAGCGGCATGTACATGCTCGTGTTCGAGCGCCATGTCGTGTTCTGTGCCGACACGACGGTGAACATCGACCCCACGGCGGAACAGCTCGCGCAGATCGCCTACGCGGCCGCGCGCATCGTCCGGACATTCGGGATCGAGCCGCGTGTGGCGATGCTCAGTTTCTCGAACTTCGGCTCGGTCCGCCATCCGCACGCCGACAAGGTGTCGCGAGCCGTCCAGCTGGTCCGCGAGCGGGACCCGAATCTGGTCGTCGACGGGGAGATGCAGGCGGATAGCGCCCTCGACGAGCGCATCCTGGCCGAAAGCTACCCGTTCAGTGCCTTGAAGGAACCCGCCAACGTATTGATATTTCCGAACTTGAGCGCCGGAAACATCGCCTACAAGCTGCTGAACAAGCTCGGGGGCGCAACGGCCATCGGTCCGATTCTCATCGGGATGCGCCACCCGGTCCACGTGCTGGAGCTGGGCGCCGACGTTCAGGAGATCGTCAACATGGCAGCCGTCGCGGTCATGGACGCGCAGTCGCGCTCGGCGTCGAGCTAACGGCTGCTGGCCAGCGGATCGGTGACATTGTCGCGGCGGCGACGAACCTTTTCACGGGATACGCAAAGCGCATGGCAACACAGACCAAGCCCGCGTCGGGCTCGGCGAACGAGACGCATGGACTCGAACAGCAGGGGCTGCGCCCGCGCGGTCAGGTCCACTGGAACCTCGTTGCGCCCGAGCTCATGCTCGCCGCGGCGCGCCGCGGCGAAGGAGAGTTCGCGGACATGGGGCCGTTCGTCGCCGTCACGGCGCCGCACACGGGCCGGTCGCCGAACGACAAGTTCCTCGTGCGGGAGCCGAGCACCGAGGGCGACGTCGACTGGGGAAAGGTCAACCAGCCCATCTCACCCGAGCATTTCCAGGCCCTCGTCACCGACGTACGGGCCTACCTGGACGCGCAACCGGAGCTGTTCATCCAGGATCTTCGCTGTGGCGCCGACCCGGCCCACCGGCTCAGCGTTCGCTACGTGATGCCTAACGCGTGGCACGCGGCGTTCGTGCGCAACATGTTCATTCGCCCCGACGCCGCCGAGCTGCCCACGTTCGAGCCGAACTTCACGGTGCTGCACGCGCCGGAATACCAGGCCGACCCGGCGCGCCACGGGACGCGATCCGGCACGTTCATCGTGCTGAGCTTCGCCGAACGCATGATTCTCATCGGCGGCACGCGGTACGCCGGCGAGCTCAAGAAGGCGATGTTCACCGTGATGAACTACTTCATGCCCAAAGAAGGCGTGTTGTCGATGCACTGCTCGGCCAACATTGGCCCGCAGGGCGATACCGCCCTGTTCTTCGGTCTCTCCGGCACCGGGAAGACGACACTGTCGGCCGATCCGGAGCGCTCGCTCATCGGCGACGACGAGCACGGGTGGTCCGAGACCGGGATCTTCAACTTCGAGGGCGGCTGTTACGCCAAGGTGATCAACCTCTCGGCGGAGGGCGAGCCGGACATCTACGCGACCACGCAGATGTTCGGGACGATCCTCGAGAACGTGACCCTCGAGCCGACGTCGCGCCGGGTCAGGTTCGACGACCAGTCGATCACCGAAAACACGCGCGCGTCGTATCCCCTGCCCTACATTCGAAATCACGTGCCGAGCGGCCGGGGCGGCCATCCCATGAACGTCGTCTTCCTCACCGCGGATGCGTTCGGCGTGCTTCCGCCCATCGCGCGCCTGACGCGCGAGCAGGCGATGTACTACTTCCTGTCCGGCTACACGGCGAAGGTCGCGGGGACCGAACGCGGCGTCACCGAACCGCAGGCAACCTTCAGCGCGTGCTTCGGCGCCGTGTTCCTCGTGTGGCACCCGACCAAGTACGCGGAGATGCTCGG